>JBPCOG010000049.1:0-8639 GCA_051000455.1 Lapillicoccus sp.
CGTTGGTCGTCGCCGCCGTGCCGCCCCACGACTCGATCTTGTAGATCGTCTTCACGTAGTCCTCGACCGCGGCGGACGCCAGAGAGTCTTTCGTCATACCGACCATGCTTTTACTGTACACCTAAAAACAGATGCGGGTATACCGAAAACGCGGGGTATGCCGAAAAGCGGGGGTCCCGACATCGGCCGCGGCGATGTCGTGCCTTCGGGCCTACAGCGGCTGGCTGCTGATGCCGTCCGACCTGTCGATCTTGAGGACCCCGTTGTCGAGGACGAGGCCGTAGGAGGTCCGCTCCTGGATGACCCGTCCGTCCTTGTAGTAGTAGGTGATCGTCGCCTGGGCCGTCCCGGGCGGCGTCCCGGACGCGCTGCTGACGGCGACCCGGGAGATGGCGTCCCAGAACCTCTGGTAGGTCTGCCGGTCCTTTGGCGTGGTTACCTGGTACCGCTGGGTCAGCCGGGCCCAGCCCGCGTCGGTGTTGCCCGGCAGAAGCGCGTAGTAGTCGACGATCGCCTGGGCCATTGCGGCCGCGGTGGGCGCCCCGGCGGGGGACGACGGGGGCGGGGACGACGGTGGCGGGCTCGACGGGGGCGGGCTCGACGGGGGCGGGCTCGACGGGGGCGGGGACGACGGTGGCGGGCGCGACGGTGGCGGGGACGACGGTGGCGGGCTCGACGGGGGCGGGGACGACGGGGGCGGGCTCGACGACGGGGTGGTCGCGGTCGGGCTGGACGGCGTCGGCGAGGTGGGGGAGGCCGACGGCGGGACCGTCGGTGCCGGCGCGGGGGCGCTGGAGCTGGTGGACGCCGTCGGGCCCGGTCCCGGGGTCGCCGCCCCGCCGCGGACGAAGAGCACGATCGCGAGCAGGATCGCGAGGACGAGCAGCACGGCGGCGGCCACGATGGCCAATGGGCGCCGCTGACGTCGATCACGCTCGTCCGGGTCGGGGTACGGCGGCTCGCCGGCGCCGGCGGGCGGACCCGGCGGCTCGCCGACGGAGCCGGGGAGATGGTTGATTCGCTCGGTGGCTGCCGGGGACGCGGTCGCCAGGACCGTCGGGGCGTCCGGATCCGCCGCGGCACCTGCGGCCGCGCCCACCCCCGGCGAGCCCCCGGCACCGGCACCGGCAGGGCCCGCAGTCCCGGCACCGGTCACCGGGACCGTGGGCGGGGCCCCAGCGAGCATGTCCGGGGGGAACGCGGCCAGCGTCCGGGCTACCTCGGACATCCGGGGCCGGCGCTCCGGGTCGGCGTTCAGCATCCGCAGCAGCAGGGGGGCCAGCTGACCGCTGCGGCTCGGCGGCGTCACCTGTCCGGCTGCCACCCTGTGGAGCAGGGCCATCGGGTTCTGGTTCGTCCCGAACGGCGGTGCACCCTCGACCGCGGCATACAGGGTGGAGCCGAACGAGAACACATCCGAGGCGAAGCTCGACTCCTGCCCCCGGGCGACCTCTGGTGCGAGGTAGGCAGGCGTCCCGCTGACCATGCCGGCCGCGGTGAGGGTGCTGTCCCCGAGCGCGTGCGAGATCCCGAAGTCGGCGATCTTCGCGCTGCCGTCCTCGGTCACCAGGACGTTGGCCGGCTTGACGTCACGGTGCACGATCCCGACCCGGTGCGCGGCAGCCAGGGCGGAGGCCACCTCGGCCCCGATGCGGGCGACCTCGCCCGGCGGTAGTGCGCCCCGCTCATCGAGGATGGCGTGCAGGCTGCGCGATGGGAGGTACTGCATGATCAGGCACGGCTGCCCCTCGTGCTGCACGACGTCGAACACCGGGACGGCGTGCGGGTGGTGCAGCCGGGCGGTGATCCGCGCCTCCCGCATCGCGCGGTTGTTGGCGACCTCGGTCTCGGCCTCACTGAGCCCCGGCTGCTGGCGAAGCTGCTTGAGGGCCACCGGGCGCCGCAGCCGCTCGTCCCAGGCCTCCCACACGATGCCCATGCCGCCGGTGCCGATCCGTCGCACCAGTCGGTAGCGCCCCGCCATGAGGACGTCGGGTGCGTTCATCGGCCCACGTCCCCTCGCATCGAGCACGGCACTCTCATGGGGCGACCCTACCCACCTGTCGGCAGCGCGGCGTCCAGGGAGCACGCGGGCGTCCGCGTGGGCCCGTGCCCGGTCCCGGCCGAGCTAACGGGACGCCTCCCCGAGGGAGCCCTCCTCGACACTCTGCCGGGTCCTCGGGATCCTCGTGAGGAACGGCAGGACGACCGACGCGAGTGCGATGATGCCGAGCGTGGTGTACGCCACGCCGTAGCTCTTGGACCCCCCGATGAGCGCGGAGGCGATGAACGGGCCGATGACCCCGCCGAGGCTCCAGCCGAGGATCATCAGCCCGTAGATGGCGCCGGCGTGCTTGACGCCGAAGTAGTCGCCGGCGGTGGCCGGCATGGTGCCGAACCCGCCGCCGTAACAGAGGTAGACGACGGCGGCGAGGGCGAAGAACAGCGCCGGGTTGGCGGCATGCGGCAGCAGCAGGAGGCAGACGCCCTGCAGGCCGAGCATCGCGGCGAATGCGGGCATCCGGCCGGTCAGGTCGGACAACGTCGCCCACACGACCCGCCCGGCACCGTTGAAGACCGCGAGGATCCCGACGACGGTCGCGGCGCCGGTCACGCTGTAGCCCGCGATGTCGGTGGCACTCGCCGCCGCCTGAGAGATCAGCGCGATGCCCGCCGTGACGTTGAGGGTGAGGACCGCCGTCAGGAGGTACCACTGGGGCGTGCGCAGGGCCTCACCCTGGGTGTAGTCCTTCCCGCTGTCGACGACCCGCCCGGTCGTCGCCGGGACGTAGCCGGGCACGGCATACCCCTCGGGGGGGTTGCGGAAGAAGGATGCCCCGATGAGCGACAGCACGAGGTAGCCGATGCCGAGGGGGAGGAACGCCCTCGTCGGCACGTCCTTGTTCGCGTCGATGAGCCGCTGGGCCACCGGCGAGGTGAGGACCGCCCCGAAGCCGAAACCGCCGACGGCCAGGCCGGTGATGAGCCCGCGCTTGTCGGGAAACCACTTCTGCAGCATGGCGATCGGCACGATGTAGGCAACCCCGAGACCGAAGCCGCTGATGAAGCCGTAGCCGATGACGAGCAGCGGCAGCTGGCCGCGGTCCTGGGCGAAGGAGGCGAGGATGACCCCGATCGCGTAGATGACGCCCCCCACCAACGCGACCAGCCGGGGTCCGCGCCGGTCCTGGATCCGGCCGCCGACGAAGGTGCCGATGAAGATCATGCCGATGGTGACCTCGAACGGCAGCGACGCCTCCAGCTTGCTCAGCTGGAAGGCCTCGGCCGACTGCAGCGCCTTGCCGAAGACGCTCCAGGCGTAGACCGCGCCGATCGAGAACTGGAGGAGCAGGGCGGCCGCGACGAGCAGCCACCTGCCCTTGGTGGGGTTGCCGCTCGTGGCACGGGCGCGTTCCCGGGAGTTGTCCTGCGTCATGGTCGTGCTCCTTGTCCTCGGGTGGACCGGACCGGCTCGCCCCGCTCGAGACGCTCGCGCTGCGGGACGACGGTGTACCGGGGGTCGCGCGCCGATGCCTGCCCCGCCTCGAAGATGCCGAAGCGGGTGCACACCGAGCCCGCCATGAGGGCCGCACCCGAGAGGACGGCAACAGTGCGGCTGCGCCCCGCGAGCAGGGTGCCCACGGCGCCGCCCGCGGTCAGCAGCTTGCTCATCTTCATCAGGGTGCCGGGCGTGCCCCGGTGCAACGGCTCGGCCGTGATCCCCATCGACGCCTCCATGCGCCGCTCGGCGAGCAGCTCGACGACGGCGCCGGCGAGGGCGAGCCGCCGCGCCGGTCCCGATTGGTCCGTCGGCGCCCCGAGCATCCCGAGCCCCCCGGCGGCCGTCGCGGCGGAGGCGACGAAGACGAAGGGCAGCTCCCGGTAGGCCTCGTGCCACGACGGCGTCGCCGTGTCCGACAGCAGCACCGCGGTGTATGCCGCGACCGGCGGAGCGGCGAGCGCGGCGATGACACCGGAGGGCCGGCCGAGCGGGACAAGGACCCCGAGAGGTCCGCGCCGGGCGGACGGGAGCATGCCGACGAGCTCGGCCGCGGCCGCGGCGGCGGCGAAGGGAGCGTAACCGGAGAGGAGCCAGGTGCCGACGGACATCGGCGAGGTGAGCTTGGCGGTGCGCAGCATGTTGAGGAACCGATCGGGGCGCCCGAGGTCGTGCACCAGCGCGCCGAAGCTGACCGTCAGGGCGGCGATGGCACCCAGCCGCCCGGTGCGGCACAGGGCCGGACGGCCGGTGAGGTCGGCTCCCGCCGCGAGCAGGGACGAGCCGGCGGCCAGCCCGCCGAAGAAGAGGTATGCCGGGATGTCCGCCTCCCACGGCGAGGGCTTGACCACCGGTCGGCCGTAGTAGGACGTGAACGTTGCCTCGGGGACCATTGGCCGCTCGCCGCCGCCCCCACCGCCCGCCCCGGGCCGTCGCCGGCGCCCCCTCGTGCGGCCGCCCTGTGTGTCCGGCACCGCGTCGCGTCCCGGTCTCGTCGCCACCGGTACCGAGCGGTCCACCGCCGCGGTCACCGCCGCCGCCCGGCGAAAGCGAGGGCCGCGCCGGCGAGCAGCCCGAGGGCTGCCGCCGAGGCGCGGGCGAACATCTCGGGCAGGTCCCTCGTCGTGACGACCGGGTCCGGGGGCAGGCCGTAGACCTCCGGCTCGTCGAGCAGGAGGAACATCGCCCCGGCGCCCCCGATCCCGTCCTCGGGGTCGTCGCCGTAGAGCCGCGCGTCCGCCACGCCGGCGCCGTGCAGCGCGTCCACCCGGTGCCGGGCCCGCTCGCGCAGCTCGTCGACGTCCCCGAACTGGATCGACTGGGTCGGGCACGCCTGCGCGCAGGCCGGGGTCAGGCCGGCACCGAGCCGGTCGTAGCACAGCGTGCACTTCTGCGCAATCCCGACGTTCTTGGTGCCCGCGTCGCCGCGCCGGCGCTCGATGACCCCGAACGGGCAGGCCGGCACGCAGTAGCCACAGCCGTTGCAGATGTCGTCCTGGACCACGACGGTCCCGAACTCGGTCCGGAACAGCGACCCGGTCGGGCAGACGTCGAGGCAGGCGGCGTGCGTGCAGTGCTTGCAGACGTCCGATGACATCAGCCACCGGAAGTCCGGGCGGTCTCCGGGCGAGGCAGCGTGGTCGGCTGCTGCGTCGACGGTCGCGGGAGCCGGCAGCGACGGCATACCGAGGTCGACGGGGGAGCGGCGCAGTCCCGGCTCCTGCCCACCGAGGCGTTTCGGCTGCTCGATGAAGGCGACGTGCCGCCAGGTGCTCCCGCCGAGCGCCCCGGTGTTGTCGTAGGACATGCCGAGCAGGTTGAACCCGTCGTCGGGGACCTCGTTCCACTCCTTGCAGGCCACCTCGCACGCCTTGCACCCGATGCAGACGCTGGTGTCGGTGAAGAAGCCCTTGCGGGCGGGGGGATCCGCGTACCCCGCCTCCGGCGCGGGGTCCATCGGGCCGAAGAGGCTGTTCCTCGCCATCGTCAGGCTCCGTTCTCGGCCGCTGGGGGGACCGTGACGACGGGCACGTCGGGGTCGCCGTCCATGCCGGCCCGGTGCTGGTAGGTGGCGACGTACTCCAGCAGCGCCCGCCCGGTCGGTCGGCGTCCGGGCTGGACGTCGCACGTGCCGACCTTGCTCTCCTGGATGAGGACGTTGGGGTCGAGGGAGATCCCCAGCAGGTCGTTGGCGGAGTCGCCGGTGACCATGCCCCCGCTGCCCCAGTGGTAGGGCAGCCACACCTGGTGCAGGACTCGGCCCTCGATCCGCAGCGGGCTGAGCCGGTCGGTGACCATGATGCGTCCCTCGACCGCTGACCGGCCGGTGATCACGTGGCCCCAGCCCATGTGGGTGAGGCCGCGCTCGTCGGCCAGCTCGGGGGAGACCTCGATGAACATCTCCGGCTGCAGCTCCGAGAGGTACTGCAGGTAGCGGCTCATGCCGCCGGCCGTGTGGTGCTCGGTGAGCCGGCTCGTCGTGAAGACGTAGGGGAAGACCTCCGAGTGCTGCTGTGGGGGGCTGGGGTTGAGCCGGTTGTCGTCGCGCGGGTACTGCTTGCGCGTCGGGTTCGACTGCTGCGCGTAGAGGGGGTTGCGGAACGGCGACTCCACCGGCTCGTAGTGGGTCGGCATCGGCCCGTCGATCAGGCCCTGCGGGACGTAGAGCGAGCCCTTGCCGTCGCCCTGCATGATGAACGGGTCGTCGCCGGCGATGGCCTCGACGCCACTGGAACCCTCGGGCGGGCGGTAGGAGGGCGGCTTGCCCTTCTCGAAGTCGGGCACGTCGTGGCCGGTCCACTCACCGGCCTCCTCGTCCCACCAGACGTAGGCCTTGCGCTCACTCCACGGCTTGCCGTCGGGATCGGCCGAGGCCCGGTTGTAGAGGATGCGCCGGTTCGCCGGCCACGCCCAGCCCCATTCGGGGGCGACCCAGGACTGCTCGCGCCCGGGCTTGCGGCGCGCGGCCTGGTTCACGCCGTCCTTGAGCACACCGGCATAGATCCAGCAGCCCCCGAGGGTGGACCCGTCGTTCTTCATCTCCGTGAACGAGGACAGCGGGCGCCCGGTCGCGACCTCGTAGCCGTTGATCTCCTTGAGCACCGCCTCCGCGCTCGGCTCGTCGTGCGGGCCGTGGACGGGGTAGTCCCAGCTCAGGTCCTGCACGCCTCGGTCGCGCTCCAGGGTCGAGCCCGCGAGGCGCTCCCGCACGAGGCGGCCGAGGTGGTAGAAGAACCAGAGCTCCGAGCGGCAGTCGCCGACCGGGTCGAGCGCCTTCTCGCGCCACTGCAGCATGCGCTGGGTCTGGGTGAAGGTACCCTCCTTCTCCACGTGCGAGGCCGCCGGCATGAGGAAGACCTCGGTGCGGCACTCCTGCGGCACGATCTCGCCGGTCTCGATCTCGGGCGAGCTCTTCCAGAACGTCGCGCTCTCGATCTCGAAGAGGTCGCGGACGACGAGCCAGTCGAGGTTGGCCATGCCGAGGCGCTGCGCCCGGCCATGGGCGGAGCCGACGGCGGGGTTCTGCCCGAGCAGGAAGAACCCCTTGACCTTGCCGTCGATCATGTCCAGCGTGGTCCGGTAGGTGCCGTGGTCCCCGGTGATCCGGGGCAGGTAGTCGTAGCAGTAGTCGTTCTCCGCCGTCGCCGCGTCGCCCCAGTAGGCCTTGAGCAGGTTGACGCAGAACGCGTCGGACTGGGACCAGAACCCCTTGGAACCGGGGTGCTTGATGCTGGCGATCCACTTCTCCAGGGTGGGGTGGTCCTCGGCCTGCGGCATCGGCAGGTAACCGGGCAGGATGTTGAACAGCGTGGGGATGTCGGTGGAGCCCTGGATGCTGGCATGGCCACGCAGCGCCAGGATGCCGCCGCCGGGGCGACCCATGTTGCCCAGCAGCAGCTGCAGGATCGCCCCGGTCCGGATGTACTGCACCCCGACGCTGTGCTGGGTCCACCCGACGCTGTAGACCAGCGCCGTCGTCCGCTCGCGCCCGGAGTTCGACGTCCAGGCGTCGCACACCTCGGCGAACGCCTCCCTGGAGACGCCACACGCCTGCTCGACCATCTCGGGGGTGTAGCGGGCGTAGTGGCGCTTGAGGATCTGGTAGACGCAGTGCGGGTGCTGCAGGGTCTCGTCCCGCTCCGGGTGACCGTGCATGCTCATGCCGTGGCTCTCGTGCTGCAGCGCGCTGGCCGTCTCCCGCTGGGTCTCGTGGTCCTGGCGCTCGCTGCCGTTCTGCTCCTGCCCGGCATACTGCCAGCTCGCCGGGTCGTAGGTCCGGGTCTCGGGGTCGAACCCGGAGAAGAGCCCGTCGAGGTCGTCGGTGTCGCGGAAGTCGTCGCTGACGATGGTGGCCGCGTTGGTGTAGGGGACGACGTAGTCGCGGAAGTCCAGCCCGTTCTGCAGGACGTGGTTGATGATCGCGCCGAGGAAGACGATGTCGGTGCCGGCGCGCAACGGGACGAAGGTGTCAGCGACGGCACTGGTGCGGGTGAACCGGGGGTCGATGTGGATGACCTTCGCGCCCCTGGCCTTCGCCTCCATGACCCACTGGAAGCCGACCGGGTGGGCCTCGGCCATGTTCGAGCCCTGGATGACGATGCAGTCAGCGTTGGCGAGGTCCTGCTGGAAGCCCGTGGCGCCGCCCCGGCCGAACGAGGTCCCCAGACCGGGGACCGTGGAGGAGTGTCATATCCGCGCCTGGTTCTCGATCTGGATCGCCCCCATCGCCGTGAACAGCTTCTTGATGAGGTAGTTCTCCTCGTTGTCGAGGGTGGCGCCGCCGAGGCTGGCGATGCCCAGGGTGCGCCGGGTCTTGTGGCCCTTCTCGTCGAGGTCCTGCCAGGTGTCGGCCCGGGCCCGCACGACGCGGTCGGCGATCATCTCCATCGCCGTGCCGAGGTCGAGGTCCTGCCAGTCCGTGGCGAACGGCGGCCGGTACCTGACCTTCGTCTGGCGCAGCGGGCTGGTGACGAGGTTCTTGCTGGCCGAGCCCTTGGGGCACAGCCGGCCGCGGGAGATCGGGCTGTCCGGGTCGCCCTCGATCTGGACGACCTTCTCGTCCTTGACGAAGACCTTCTGCCCGCAGCCGACCGCGCAGTAGGGGCACACGCTGCGGGCGACCCGGTCCGCGGTCTCGGTG
>JBPCOG010000423.1:0-2556 GCA_051000455.1 Lapillicoccus sp.
GACGGAGTCGAGCGAGACCTGCGGCCGCGGAGCGTCGTTGCTCCGCCGGCTGCGCATCAGCAGCTCGTCGACGACGCGGGTGAGCCGCTCGACCTGCGCGATGGCGACGGCCGCCTCGTCCTGGACGACGTCGAGGTCCTGGGTCACGGCGATCTCCTCGAGGCGCATCAGGAGGGCGGTCAGGGGGGTGCGCAGCTGGTGGGAGGCGTCGGACGCGAAGTCGCGCTCCGCGGCCAGTGACGTCGTCATCTGCTGCGCGCTGCGCGCGAGGACATCTGACACCCGGTCGACCTCGGGTATGCCGGTGCGCATGGGCTCCACCCGCGACTGCCCCTCACCGAGGCTCTCGGCCGCCTCCGCCAGGGCCACCAACGGGTCGGCCAGATCCCGGGCGCTTCGCCGCGCCGAGAACACGATGACGGTGACGCAGAGCGCCGACGGGACGAGGACGGCGGCGAGGAGCTGGCTCACCCGCGCCCCGGACGACTGGCTCATCCACGCCTGCATCAGCTCCGGGCGGGTGATCGTGCCGAACCACAGCAGGACGAGGACGGGCAGACCCACCGCCGCGGCCGCGACCAGCGAGGCATAGATCGTCCGCCGCACCAGCAGCCGGCGCACTCCGCCTCAGTCCTCGGGGCGCTCGAACCGGAACCCCACGCCCCGGACCGTGGCGATGTAGCGGGGCTGCGCGGCGTCGTCCCCGAGCTTGCGGCGCAGCACCGAGATGTGCATGTCGAGGGTCTTGGTGGAGCCGAACCACGCCGTCTCCCAGATCTCACGCATGAGCTGCTCCCGCGAGACGACCTTGCCCTGCTCCCGCACCAGCACGCGCAGGAGGTCGAACTCCTTGGCCGTGAGGTGCAGCTCCTCGTCCTCGAGCCAGACCCGGCGTCCCTCCGGGTCAATGCGGAGGGAGTCGGCGGACGCCGGCCCGTCGGGGACGGTGCGCCGCGTCAGTGCCCGGACGCGGGCGAGGAGCTCCGCGAGCCGGAACGGCTTGGTGACGTAGTCGTCCGCCCCGGCGTCGAGACCGACCACCGTGTCCACCTCGTCGGCGCGCGCCGTGAGGATGAGGACGGGGAAGGTGCGCCCGTCCGCCCTCATCCGGCGGCACACCTCGAGCCCGTCGACGTAGGGCAGCCCCAGGTCGAGCACGACCAGGTCGGGGTTGTCCTTGGCGCCGTCGAGGGCCGCCCGCCCGTCGGCGCGCACGTCCACCTCGTAGCCCTCCCGCCGCAGGGCACGGGCGAGCGGTTCCGAGATGGCCGGGTCGTCCTCGGCGAGCAGCACGCGCGTCATGGGCATGATCGTAGTCCGGAGGCCCTCATCGACCGGGCCAGTTCGGGCGGCGCTTCTCGACGAATGCGGCGACACCCTCGATCCGGTCGCCGCTGGACGCCGCCTCCCGCCAGCAGCGGTCCTCGACCTCGAGGGCGGCGGCCAGCTCGACGTCCATGCCGAGACGCATCGCCTTCTTGGCCTGCCGCACCGCGACGGGGGAGTTGGCCGCGATGACGGTGGCCACCTCCAACGCCCGGTCCCTGGCGGTGCCGGCGGCGACCATCTCGTCGACGACGCCGAGCGCGAGCCCCTCGGCGGCGGTCACCCGGCGGGCCGTGAGGACCAGCGAGGCGGCCCGCGACCACCCGACGCGGCGGGTGAGAAGCTGGGTCCCTCCCCCACCGGGGATCACGCCGACGGACACCTCTGGCAGCCCGAGCGTCGCCGCCGCTCCGGCGACGACGAGGTCGCAGGACAGGGCGAGCTCGAGCCCGCCGCCGAGGGCGAACCCCTCCACCACCGCGATCGCGGGTACCGGCAGCGCGAGGATCCCGCCGTAGGCGCCGCGGTTGGTCGGTCGCTGGCGCAGCAGCTCCGCGCCGGTCAGCCTGTTGCGCTCCTTCAGGTCCGCCCCCACGCAGAAGGCGGTCGCATGCGTCGAGGTGAGCAGCACACAGCGCACCTCTGGGTCGGCCGCGACCCGGGCGCTCACCTTCCCGATCGCCTCGGCCATCGCGGTCGACACGGCGTTGAGCGCCTCGGGACGATCGAGGAGGATCTCGACGACGTGTCCTGCGTCTCCGTGCCGAAGGGTCCGCACCAGCTGTCGGTCAGTGCTCACCGGTCCTCGCTCTCCGGATGGTGGTGCCGGGCCGCCGCAGCACCGACGCGATGACGCGGCCTGCCGCAGGGCGCCGAGGTCGGCCTGCGTGAACAGGGGGTCGTCGGTGGTGACGAGGGGGAACCCGGGGGCGTGCCAGGACTTGCGCCCACTGCGCAGCGACACCTCCTGCGCCCCGGAGGCCCTCGCGGCTCCGGTCCGCCTCCCCGTCACCCATGCGTGCATCATGTCAACCCGGGCACCGGCTGGTCGCGGGTCGGGCGCACGTGCACGACGTCGCCCGCCGCCCAGGCCGAGCGGCCCCCGGCGGAGTCGATGAGGAGCCGTCCCTGCTCGTCGACGCCGCACGCCCGGCCGCTGACCCCCGACCCCCCGGGCCGGCCGAGGTGGACCACCCGCCCCAGCGTGACGCAGCGCTCGCGGTATGCCGC
>JBPCOG010000413.1:0-6546 GCA_051000455.1 Lapillicoccus sp.
CCGACGTTCCGGGCCGACCTGGCCGTCGTCCACCTCACCCGGATGTCCGACCAGTGGTCCCGGCAACGGCCGGGGGCCGCGATCCACTGTGCGCTCGGCGGTCGGGTCTCCCTCGCCGCCGCGGTGGTCCAGACAGGGCAGGTCAGCGGGGCCATGGACGCGCTCGTCGCGGCGGACGCCGCGCTGCACCTCGGAAAGGTGTCCGTGGCGGAGCTGCGAGCGGCCCTGACGGCGTTCCGCCGCCACCCGGGGATCGCCGAGGTGCGCCGGGTCCTCGAGCACGTGGACGGCCGGACCGAGTCGCCCGGGGAGACCCGGCTGCGCTACACCATGACCGCCCTGGGGTTCCGGGTGACGCCTCAGGTGGTGATCCGGGACGGTTACCGTGAGTACCGGGTCGACTTCCTCGTCGACGGGACCCGGGTCGTCGTCGAGTTCGACGGGCTGGTCAAGTACTCGGTGGCCGCGTCGCTCGTGGAGGAGAAGCGCCGTGAGGACCGGCTGCGCTCGCTCGGGTACGAGGTCGTCCGGTTCGTCTGGTCGGACCTGGACCGGCCCGAGAAGATCCGTGCCGAGCTGCTCAAGGCGGTGGCCCGGAGCCGGCGAGCCGCCTGAGCCCTGAGCGAGCCGGCCAGCGCCGTCGAGCGCCGCCCGAGCCCCACTGAGCGCAGGTTGGTGCTCGGAGCCCACGGCATACCCTCCGCGAAGGGCACGAACCTGCGCGAGGTCCCCGCCCTGCGACACCGGCCCCCGCGCGAGGTCCCCGCCCTGCGACACCGGCGCCGCGCGAGGTGACCGGGGCGGGTGTGAAAGCCTGAGCCCATGGCTGACTTCGTCGGGGCGGTGGACCAGGGGACCACCAGCACCCGGTTCATGGTCTTCGACCACGCCGGCCGTGAGGTGGCCCGGCACCAGCTCGAACACCAGCAGCTCCTGCCCCGGTCCGGCTGGGTCGAGCACGACCCCCTGGAGATCTGGGAGCGCACCCAGACCGTCATCGGGTCGGCGCTGTCGCGCGCCGGTCTCGTGGCCGGCGACCTCGACAGCCTGGGCATCACGAACCAGCGTGAGACGACCGTCGTGTGGGACCGGCGCACCGGCCAGCCGTACCACAACGCCATCGTGTGGCAGGACACCCGCACCGACCGGATCGCGGCGGCGCTGGAACGGGACGGGCGCGGCGAGGTCATCCGGCGCCGGACCGGCCTGCCGCCCGCGACGTACTTCGCCGGCGGCAAGATCCAGTGGATCCTCGAGAACGTCGACGGAGTGCGCGCCGCCGCGGAGGACGGGGACGCGATCTTCGGGACCACCGACTCCTGGCTGGTCTGGAACCTCACCGGCGGGCCCGACGGCGGCCGGCACCTGACCGACGTCACCAACGCGAGCCGGACCATGCTCATGGACCTCGAGACCCTCGACTGGGACGAGGAGCTGCTGGGCTTCTTCGGCGTGCCGCGCCAGATGCTGCCGGAGATCCGGCCCTCCAGCGACCCCGACCTGTACGGCCACACGACCAGACCCGGGCCCTGGCGCGGGGAGGTCCCCATCGCCGCCGCCCTCGGCGACCAGCACGCGGCGACCGTGGGGCAGGTCTGCTTCGCGCCGGGCGAGGCGAAGAACACCTACGGCACGGGCAACTTCATGCTCCTCAACACCGGTCATGAGATCGTCCGGTCCGCTGCCGGACTGCTGACGACGGTGGCCTACCGGTTCGGCGACGCCGAAGCGGTCTACGCCCTCGAGGGGTCCATCGCCGTCACCGGCTCGGCGGTGCAGTGGCTGCGCGACCAGCTCGGGATCATCGGCGGGGCGTCCGAGGTCGAGCAGCTCGCCGGCCGGGTGCCGGACAGCGGCGGCATGTACTTCGTCCCGGCCTTCTCCGGCCTGTTCGCGCCGTACTGGCGCTCCGATGCCCGCGGCGCCATCGTCGGCCTCAGCCGCTTCCACACCAAGGCCCACCTCGCCCGGGCCACCCTCGAGGCGATCTGCTACCAGAGCAAGGACGTGGCCGACGCGATGACCGCGGACAGTGCCGCCGCGGGCAACGCCGTCAGCTTCGACGTGCTCAAGGTCGACGGCGGGGTCACCGCGAACGACCTGTGCATGCAGATCCAGGCCGACGTCCTCGGGGTCGAGGTGAGCCGCCCGGTGGTGCCCGAGACGACTGCCCTCGGGGCGGCATACGCTGCCGGTCTGGCCACCGGCTTCTGGACCGGCACCGACGAGCTGCGCACGAACTGGCAGGAGGACCGACGCTGGACGCCTCAGTGGAGCGACGAACAGCGCAGGAGCGGGTATGCCGGGTGGCAGAAAGCCGTCCAGCGCTCGCTGGACTGGACGGACGTTGAGGGGGCGCCCGACGCCACCCCGTCCGAGGCGACCGGACCGGACGCCGAATGACGCGACACCGAATGATCGGACGGCACCTGATGATGCGACGCCGAATGATGATGATGGGACCCACATGAGCAACCCCGTTGCCCTGAGCCCGGCTGCCCGGCAGTCGGCCATCGACGTGCTCGCCTCCGGAGCGGAGCTCGACATCCTCGTCATCGGCGGCGGGGTGGTCGGCTGCGGGTCAGCCCTCGACGCGGTCACCCGCGGGCTGACCACCGGCCTGGTCGAGGCCCGCGACTTCGCGTCCGGGACGTCGAGCCGCTCGAGCAAGCTCATCCACGGCGGCCTGCGCTACTTGGAGATGCTCGACTTCCGGCTCGTCCGCGAGGCCCTGCAGGAGCGCGGCCTCCTGCTCACCCGCCTCGCACCGCACCTGGTCCGCCCGGTGTCGTTCCTCTACCCGCTGACCCACCGTGTCTGGGAGCGGCCCTATGTCGAGGCCGGTCTCGCGCTCTACGACACGTTGTCCCGCGCGTCGGGCACGTCCGCCGACCTGCCGTGGCACCGGCACCTGACCAGGCGCGGGGCGCTCAGGCTCGCCCCGGCGCTCAAGCGGTCGGCGCTCGTCGGGGCGGTGCAGTACCACGACGCCAAGGTCGACGACGCCCGCCACACGATGGAGCTGGCCAGGACGGCGGCGAGCTACGGGGCCCACGTCGCCACCCGCGTGGCCGCGGTCGGCTTCCTGCGCCAGGGCGAGCGGGTCACCGGGGTGCGGGCCGTCGACAAGGTCACCGGCCGCGAGTTCGAGATCCACGCCCGCCAGGTGGTCAACGCGACCGGCGTCTGGACCGACGAGACGCAGGCGATGATCGGCGAGCGCGGCCAGTTCCACGTCCGCGCGTCCAAGGGCATCCACCTCGTCGTCCCGCGCGACCGGATCCACTCGACGACGGGCATCATCCTGCGCACCGAGAAGTCGGTGCTGTTCGTCATCCCCTGGGGGCGGCACTGGATCATCGGCACGACGGACACCGAGTGGGACCTCGACAAGGCCCACCCGGCCGCGACCTCGTCGGACATCACCTACCTGCTCACCCACGTCAACCGTTTCCTCACCACCCAGCTCACCCAGGCCGATGTCGAGGGCGTGTATGCCGGGCTGCGGCCACTGCTCGCCGGCGAGAGCGAGGAGACCTCGAAGCTCTCCCGCGAGCACGTCGTCGCCCACCCGACCCCGGGGCTCGTCGTCGTCGCGGGCGGCAAGTACACGACATACCGGGTCATGGCGAGGGACGCCGTGGACGAGGCGGCGCGAGCCCTCGGCGGCTCCGTGCCGCCCTCGACCACCGAGGACATCCCGCTCGTCGGCGCCGTCGGCTACCAGGCCGCCTGGAACCGGCGCGCGGCCGCGGCCAGGGAGTCCGGGCTGCACGTCGAGCGGGTGGAGAAGATGCTCATGCGCCACGGCGTGCTGACGAGCGAGATCCTCGACCTCGTCGCCGAGCGACCCGAGCTCGGCGAGCCGCTGCCGGGTGGAGAGGACTACCTCAAGGCGGAGATTGTGTATGCCGCCTCGCACGAGGGTGCGCTGCACCTCGACGACATCCTCGCCCGGCGGACCCGGCTGTCCATCGAGTCCTGGGACCGGGCGGTGACCGCGTCGGCTCCGGCGGCCGAGCTCGTGGCACCGATCCTCGGGTGGGACGCCCAGGCGACCGCGAACGAGGTCGAGCACTACCGCGAGCGGGTCCAGGCCGAGCGCGTGTCGCAGACCATGCGCGACGACACGTCCGCGGACGAGGCCCGGCTGCAGGCCCGCGACATCAACGGCTGAGGACAAGCACCTGCGCAAGCAACCCGCCACTGGGTAGCGCGTCCATGACGTATGGCAACGATCATGGTCGGTGGCCGGCACCCGGTTCCGGCCCCAGACCGCGGGGGGGCCATGGTGGCGGACAGTCAGTCTACTGAGCTCGACGTGGCGGGCCTCTACGCCGCCCGGCGACTGAGCCTGGTCAGGATGGCCGTGCTGCTGGTCGACGACGTCGCATGCGCGGAGGACGTCGTCCAGGATGCGTTCATCGGTCTGCAGCGTCAGTCCGGACGGCTGCGGGACCCGAACGCGGCGATGGGCTACCTGCGGGTCTCGGTCTTGAACAGCGCCCGGTCGGTTCTGCGCCGTCGCCGCACGGCCCGTGGTTTCCTCAGCCGGGCCACGGCACCGGAGCACGAGTCAGCGGCCGACCGAGGCCTGCTGGTGGCGGACGAGCATCGTGGAGTGCTGGCCGCCGTCCGGTCGCTGCCGCCCCGCCAGCAGGAGGTGCTCGTCCTGCGCTACTGGTCGGGGTTGAGCGAGGCGCAGATCGCCCAGGCCATGGGCATCTCCGAAGGCACCGTCAAGTCCACGGCGAGCCGTGCCATCGACAAGCTCGAGACCCTGCTGGGAGCCGACCGATGAACCGCCCCATGGAAGACCGCCTCCGCGCCGCGTTCGACGCCAAAGCCAGCCAGGTCACGGAGGGAAGCCTCTCGCGCAGTGCGACCGAGCTCGATGGGGGCGTCGACGAGCCGGACGGGGAGTGCCTGGGCGCCCCGTCAGCGTGGCACCCGCGAGGCCCAGCGCGATGGTTCAAGCCCGTGGCCGCAGCGGTGGCCATCGCCGCGATCGCCGGCGGTGTCTATGTCGGCACCAACCGGCCGGGCACCAGCGGGGTACCGTTGAGCACCTCGTCGAGCGCACGGACCGGCGCGAGCGGCTTCGCGACGACCGGCGTCCAGCCACCACCCTTGGCCCCCACGGGCACGTCCGCCTCTCCCAGCCCGGCCACGCCCTCCACGAGCGGCACAAGCGTGCCAGGCCCGGCCTCCGTGCGTGAGGCGCCGCGTGCCGAGATTCCCTGGGCACAGGTAGGGCCGGGGTGGACCGCCGCGGTCTGGTCGGCGGGCGCTGGCCCTTCCAGCGCGGGGATGCTCTACCTCGTCGGCCCGTCCGGGACCCGGTATGCCGTCGGGCAGGTGGGAGCCGGGACGCAAGTGGCCGATATCACCGCCGACGGTCGGCGCATCCTCACCACCTACTCCGTCGACGGCACCGTCGACAGCGTCGGGGACTGGGACGTGGCAGCCGGGTCGGTGCGCAACGTGCCCCTGATACCAGCCAAGACGACAGCCGCGCACTACACCAAGCCGTCGGCACAGGCCCTCCTGCTCTATGTGGCCGACGGCGCCCCGTCCCACCTCGAGCGCCGTGGCTTCGACGGCTCCCTGCAGCTGCGTTACCCGGACGTGCCCGGCTCCTACGAGGGACTGCTCGTCACTGCGGACGGCCGGGACCTCGTGCTCGAAACGAGCACCGGGATGGTCGTCGTCGGCAACGCCCAAGGCCGACTCGTTCGGACGCTGCCGCCGCCAGCAGGCACCTCGCGGTGCGGGCCGGTCTCCTGGTGGGCCGACGGTCGGGTCCTCGCCCGGTGCGACACGACAAGCCTTGTCACACCGGTAAGCGAGGTGAGCAACCTCTGGCTCTACCCGCTGTCAGGAGCGCCCGCCAGCCAGCTCACCAGAGCGCCGGCTCCGGGGAGCCCACTCGGCTACATGAGGGCCTGGGCCTTCAGCCGGGGAACGCTGGTGCAGGGCGTGCCGCCGTGCGGCGTCGGACCCCTTGGGCTGCTCACCCCGTCCGGCACCGCCGAGCACGTCACCCTCAACCTGCCCCGCGGCAGCTACGACCCCGACGGCGGCCCAGACCCTGTGGCGGTCGTCGGCGACACGGCCTACCTCACCGTCGCCAGCAGCTGTGGCGGCGGCGGCGCGCCGAGCCGAGGACTCATCGCCTACGACCTCGTCGCCTCGACCTCGAGGATCCTGCTTGGTCCCGGGGCGAATGGTGGCACGGTCGTCGGGGCCGTCGTCATCGACCCCACCCGGTGACGGTCACGGCGATGCGATGGCTCAAGCCAGCGACCGCTGCAACCGGCGCCACGACCTCGTCACCCGCTCCTACCTCGCCCGGACGGGTTCCTCCGCGGCACCCCGGCAGCTCCCCGAGCAGCTGTCGTCGCGGAACGACCGGCCTCCAGGCGCCGCTGGCACCATCGGCTTCCACGGCGCCAGCTGCCACGACAGGTCCCAACTCGGTTCGGGACGCACCGCGGGGGAGAGATCCCGTGGGCGCAGGTCGGTCCCGGCTGGACGGTCGCGGTG
>JBPCOG010000298.1:0-9480 GCA_051000455.1 Lapillicoccus sp.
GCTCACTCGAAGCTCATCGTCGGCGCGTCGGACAGCTCGAGGCCGAGCTGGTCCAGGCGCATGGTGATGAGCGCGGGGGCCAGCCCGAAGTGCTCGACGAGGTCGTCCATCTCGATGCCCGCGTCGACGGCGTCCCGCAGTTCGCTGTCCTGCTGCCCGCTCCAGGCGTGACCGCCGGTGACCGCGGTCCGGGCGGCCGTTGCGACCGGGGGCGGCCCGGCCACCGGCCGGGGGTCCCGCTCGCCCGGGTGGCTCTCCGCCCCGGTGCCCGCGGGCGCGCCCATGGCACCTCGGGGCACCGGCTCGTCGACCGGGACCGGAGGCTCGGCCAGCTCGTCGAGCCTGCGCAGCGCGGCGAGGACCATCGCCCGGTCCGTGCTCGCCCAGAAGGGCGGCAGGGACCCTTGGAGGAACCCGGCATACCGGGCGGTCATCATCCGTGGGTCGAGGAAGGCGACGACCCCGCGGTCGTCCGCCCGGCGGATCAGGCGCCCGGCGCCCTGGGCCAGGCGCAGCGCGGCGTGGGTCGCTGCCACGGCCATGAATCCGTTGCCGCCCATCCTCGCGATCGCCTGCGAGCGCGCGGACGACAGCGGGTCGTCGGGCCGTGGGAAGGGGATCCGGTCGATGATGATGAGCTGGCAGGCCGAGCCCGGCACGTCGACGCCCTGCCAGAGGGTGAGCGTGCCGAACAGGCACGTCGAGGCCACCCGCGCGAACTGGCGGACCAGTGTGGCGATCTGGTCCTCCCCCTGGCAGAGGACGACGATGTCGGTGCCGTCGAGGGCGAACCGGGCCCGGAGCTCCTCGGCCGCGTACTGGGCCGCTCGCGTCGAGGAGAACAGCCCGAGGGTGCGCCCGCCGGCCGCCCGCACCAGCGCCTCGATCTCGTCAAGGCTCTGCGCGGAGGTGCCGTCCCGCCCCGGGGCGGGCAGGGGCTGGGCCACGTAGGCGATCGCCTGGCGCTGGTAGTCGAACGGGCTGCCGACGTCGAGCCCCCGCCAGGCCGGCGCTCCCTCCCCGCGCAGCCCGAGGGTGCCGGCGACCGCGTCGAAGGTGCCGCCGAGCTCGAGCGAGGCCGAGGTGAGGACGACGGTGCGGTCGCTGAAGATCTTCTCGCGCGCAAGCATCGCCACGCTCATCGGCGCGACCTTGAGGGCCGACCCGCGCCGCGGGTCCCTGACGACCCAGGCGACGTCGAGCTCACGCTGCTCGAGGATCTGGGCGGCGTTCTCGAACACCTCGTCCACGGCCGCGCGGGCAACCTGCCGGCCGGCGTCGCCGCCGTCACCGGGACCGGGTCTCAGGTCGGACTGGACTGCCCGGGCGGTGTCCCGGACCCGGGTCAGCGCCAGTGCGAGGGTGTCCGGGAGTCCGAGCAGCCTGCCCTCGGGCAGCACGTCGAGGACGCCCTGCAGCAGGACGCCGGCCTCGTCGACGTCCGGCGCCCGCTCCGAGAGCCGTGCCCCCCGCCTCGCCGCCGCGGATACCATCGCGGAGGTCAGCTCGTCGGTGATCGTGGACGTGATCCGGTCCACCAGCTCATGCGCCTCGTCGATGACGAGCAGGTCGTGCCCGGGCAGCATCTGCCGGCCCTCGAACGCGTCGATGGCCATGAACGAGTGGTTGGTGACGATGACGTCGACATCCCGGGCCGCCTCGCGGGAGCGCTCCACGAAGCACGCGGCGAGCATGGGGCAATTGCTGCCCAGACACTCCTGGGCGGAGACGGAGACCTGCCGCCAGGCCCGCTCGGAGACACCGGGGACGAGCTCGTCCCGGTCGCCGGAGCCGGTGACCTGCGCCCACTCCCGCAGCCGCACGACCTCCGCACCGAGCCGGGACGCCGACCGGTCGACCTCGGCGACGCCGAAGAGGCCGGGCTCCTCCTCCGGGAAGCCGCCCTCCAGCTTGTGGGCGCACAGGTAGTTCCGTCGCCCCTTGACCAGGCCATAGGTCGCCCGCCGCCCGAGCAGCGGCGCGATGGCGGCGGCGAGCCGGGGCATGTCCCGGTCGATGATCTGCGCCTGCAGGGCCAACGTGGCGGTCGCGACGACCGCCGGCCGACCGGTGGCGACGGCGTGCCGCACCGCGGGCACCAGGTAGGCGAGGGACTTGCCGGTGCCCGTCCCCGCCTGGACGAGCAGGTGCTCACCGGTCTCGATGGCGCTCGCGACCGCTCGCGCCATCTCGATCTGCCCGGGGCGCTCGACCCCGCCGACCCCCGCGACCGCCGCATGCAGCAAAGCGTCGAGGTCGGCACCCATCGACACAGGCTATGCCGTGCCTGCCGTCCGCCGGAGTCAGCCGTCCTGCCGGTCAGCAGCCCGGCCCGGGTCCGCTCAGAGCCGGTATGCCGTGAGCTCGCCCGCCAGTGCCGGGCCCACCTTGGCGTGCACCCGCGTCCCGGTCCCGGTGTGCTTCGAGCTGAGCAGGTCGCCCTCCGCGTGGATCCGGCTGAGCAGGTCGCCGCGCTCGTAGGGCAGCAGGACCCTGACGTCGATCTCCGGCCGGGGTAGCTCCTCCGCAACGAGCTCGCGCAGCTGGCGCATCCCCTCGCCGGTGCGTGCCGAGACGACGATCGAGTGCTTCTCCTGCCGGGTGAGCCGGTCGAGTACGTCGGGGTCGGCGACGTCACCCTTGTTGATGACGATGACCTCCTTGATCCGGTCCCCGCCCACGTCGGCCAGCACCTCCCGGACGGCCGAGATCTGCCCCTCCGGGTCCGGGTGGGAACCGTCGACGACGTGCAGGAGCAGGTCGGCGTCACCGACCTCCTCGAGGGTCGAGCGGAAGGCCTCGACGAGCTCGGTGGGCAGCGCCCGGACGAACCCGACGGTGTCGGCGAGGGTGTACTCGCGCCCGTCCGCGGTCTCGGCGCGCCGGACGGTGGGGTCCAGGGTGGCGAAGAGCTGGTTCTGCACCAGGACCCCGGCCCCGGTCAGCCGGTTGAGCAGCGACGACTTGCCGGCGTTCGTGTACCCGGCGATGGCCACGCTCGGGACGCCGTGCTCCCTGCGCGAGTGGCGCTTGGTGTCCCGGCCGGTCTTCATCCCCGCGATGTCCCGCTTGAGCTTGGCGATCCGCGTGTTGATGCGACGGCGGTCGAGCTCGATCTTCGTCTCACCGGGACCGCGCGACCCGATGCCCTCTCCGCCGGCCACGCGGCCACCGGCCTGGCGGGACATCGACTCACCCCAGCCGCGCAGGCGCGGCAGCAGGTACTGGAGCTGGGCGAGCTCGACCTGCGCCTTGCCCTCGCGGCTCTTGGCGTGCTGGGCGAAGATGTCGAGGATGAGCGCGGTGCGGTCGATGACCTTGACCTTGACGACGTCCTCGAGGGCGCGCCGCTGCCCCGGCGCGAGCTCGCCGTCGCAGATGACCGTGTCGGCGCCCTCGGCGATGACGATGTCGCGCAGCTCGATGGCCTTGCCCTTGCCGAGAAATGTTGCGGCGTCGGGGCGCTGGCGGCGCTGCACGACGCCCTCGAGGACGGTCGATCCGGCGGTCTCGGCCAGGGCGCCGAGCTCCCGGATCGAGTTCTCGGCGTCCTGTGCGGTGCCCTCGGTCCACACCCCGGCGAGCACGACGCGTTCCAGCCGCAGCTGCCGGTACTCGACCTCGGTGACGTCCTCGAGCTCGGTCGAGAGGCCACCGACGCGACGCAGCGCCGCCCGCTCCTGGCGCTCGAGCTGCTCCCCGTCGTGCTCGTCCGGCTGGTCGGACGGGAGTCGGCCGGCTTCCGCGGAGATCGCTGTGGCGCGGTCGGTCAGTAGCTCGGTGCGTCGTGTCATGTCCCTACCATCGTCGCACTGTCCCGGCGGTCGCGGCGAATCGTTTCCGCCGCCCCCCGCACGGCAGCGATAGCGTTGCTGTCGATGGGCACACCGATCGGGGCCGCGGGCCGTTCCGACGCGCCGGAGCACGACACGCCGCCGGAGCACGCCTCGCCGCCGCTGGCGGACCACTACTACACCGCAGCCCCGGCTGGCCCCGACCGGCGGCGGCTACTGCAGGTGGAGCTGGCCAGCCGGCCCCTCACGGTCCAGACGGCGCCGGGCGTCTTCTGCCCCGACCGGGTCGACGTCGGCACCGCCGTGCTGCTGCGCGAGGTCACCGACCCACCCCAGCGAGGTGACCTGCTCGACCTCGGATGCGGCTGGGGGCCGATCGCCCTCACGTTGGGACTGCGCGCGCCCGAGGCGCACGTGTGGGCGGTCGACGTCAACGAGCGCGCCGTCGGCCTGACCCGGGACAACGCGAGAGCCCTCGGTATCACCCGGTTGACCGCGACCGCTCCCGACGAGGTGCCGGACGACATCCGCTTTGCCGCGATCTGGTCCAACCCGCCGATCCGGGTGGGCAAGGCGGCACTGCGCCAGATGCTGCAGCGCTGGCTCCCGAGGCTGGAGGCCGGCGGCACGGCATACCTCGTCGTGCAGAAGAACCTCGGTGCGGACTCGCTTCAGCGGTGGGTGGACCTCACGGTCGAGGGGGTGGGCTGCCAGCGGGTCGGGACGTCACGGGGGTTCCGGGTGCTGGCCGCGCGCCGAGTGCCATAACGGGTCCGTGGCGCGGTGGGTGGGGGTCAGAGGCTGGTCGTGCCGTCCGCGACGAGCACGGCCGGGCCGGCGAGCTCGACCTGGTGGCCGGGCAGGACGCGCACCGTGAGCCGGCCGCCGAGCACGTCGACGACCCACTCGAGGTTCTCCTCGGACTCCCCCTCCCACCAGCGGGTCGCGAGTGCGGCCGCCGCGGCGCCGGTGCCGCAGGACCGGGTCTCCCCGACCCCGCGCTCATGGACGCGCATCGCCAGGTGGCCCGGGGCCAGGATCCTGACGAACTCGACGTTGGTCCCCTCGGCCGGCTCGGGCGAGACCAAGGGCGCCTCGGTGAGGTCCAGCTCCTGCAGTGCCATCTCCTCGGGCAGGATGACGACCGTGTGCGGGTTGCCCAGGTCCATGCGCAGGGCCGGCAGCTCGGCCCCACCCCTCGGACGGACCGTCGCGTCGAATCCCCGCTCGCGGGCACCAAGCTCGTCGACAACCCGCCAGGGCCCGAGGTCGACGGCGAACTGCTGGCCGAAGCAGCGGACCTGTCGCACCCCGGCTCGGGTCGCGATGGGGAACTCGTCAGCGCTCTCCAGCCCCTCGCGGCGCAGGAAGGCGGCCAGCACCCTCGCGCCGTTGCCGCACATCTCCGCCTCGGACCCGTCGGCGTTGCGGTAGTCCATGAACCACGAGGCCGCGCCGGCCTGCTCCCGCCCGGCCGGCACGGGGGCGTGCTCGGCGCGGACCACGCGGATCACGCCGTCGCCCCCGATCCCGGCATGGCGGTCAGCGAGCAGCTGGACCTGCTCCGTCGTCAGCTCGTTGGTTCCGTCGAGGTCAGGCACGAGGACGAAGTCGTTCTGCGTCCCGTGTCCCTTGGTGAAGCGCACGCCCGCCAGGTCAGCCATGTCAGCCATTGTCGCTGAGCGCTGCCGCGGTGACGACCGCCAGGGCCTGGTCGAGCAGCTGGGGCGCGTCCGCGGGGAGCCAGCTGATGCGCCGGTCCGGGCCGAACCACGACAGCTGGCGGCGCGCGAACCTGCGGGTCGCGGCGGTGGTGTCCGACTGGGCCACGGCTGCGGTGAGGGTACCGTCGAGGTGCTCGACCACCTGGCTGTACCCCAGGGCCCTGGATGCTGTCCTGCCCTCGCGCAGCCCATGCGCCAGCAGGGTCTGGACCTCGGCAACGAGTCCCTGCTCCCACATCGCGCGCACCCGCCGGGCGATCCGTTCGTCGAGGTCCGCGCGGTCGAGCCCGAGACCGATCGTCACAGTGGGCAGCAGGTACTCGCGCTCCGGCATGGTCGCGGCGAACCGGCCCCCCGTCAGCTCGATGACCTCGAGCGCGCGCACGATCCGTCGGCCGTTGCCAGGCTGGATGCGCTCAGCGGCCCCCGGGTCGGCTGCCCTCAGTCGCTCCGCAAGCACGGCGATGCCGTCGCGCTCGAGCTGCTCCTCGAGGCGCCGGCGCACCCGCGGGTCCGTGGGCGGGATCTCGAGGCGGTCCAGCGCGGCCCGCAGGTAGAGACCCGACCCACCGACGACGATCGCCGTCCGTCCGCGCTCCAAGATGTCGGTCACGGCGGCCCGGGCACGCCGCTGGTATGCCGCGACACTGGCCTGCTCGCGCACGTCCAGCACGTCGAGCTGGTGGTGGGGGATGCGGCGCCGGTCCTCGCGAGGGACCTTGGCGGTCCCGATGTCCATGCCCCGGTAGAGCTGCAGCGCATCGGCGTTGACGATCTCCGCCCCGAGGCGTTCGGCCAGCTCGAGAGCCAGCCCGCTCTTCCCCGTCGCCGTGGGTCCGACCACGGCGATGACCCGTGGCCGACGACCCTCAGACGATGGCTTCGTGGTGGCCACCGGCGTCCACCTCGTCGTGCCCGAAGGGGTCCGGGTCCACGCCCGGCAGCCAGCCCATTCCGGGTTTGCCCCAGCCCTGCCCCCTGATGGCCCGACGCGCCTTCTTCGCGTGACGTTCGTCGAGGCGGTCGACATACAGCTTGCCGTTGAGGTGGTCGAACTCGTGCTGCATGCAGCGGGCGAACCAGCCGGTGGCTTCGAACTCGAGCGGTTCGCCCGTCGCATCCTGGCCGCTGACCCTGACCCATTCAGCGCGCTTGAGCGGGAAGTGCTCACCCGGTACGGACAGACACCCCTCGACCTCGTCGTCCGGGTCGGGACGCTCGCTGGAGACCTTGCCGATGGCGAGGATCGGGTTCACGACAGCCCCGCGCGGCGGCACTCCGTCCTCGTTCGACATCTCGTAGACGTAGACCCGCAGTCCGACCCCGATCTGCGGTGCGGCGAGCCCGACACCGTGAGCAGCGTCCATGGTGTCGTACAGGTCCTGGATCAGCGCGGCCACCCCTTCGTCGAAGACGGCGACACGTCTGGCGGGGCGGTGCAGCACCGGCTCACCGGTGATGACGACGCGTCGAACGGGCATGTCCGCAAGTCAAGCACGGGGCAGCGCAGACGTGGCGCCGCGGTGCCGCGGTGCCGCGGGATGCCACGGGATGCGAAAGAAACCTCCGCCGGGAACCACCGAGGTGGGCATGGATGAGGAAGAGTGTTGAGCAGGGGCGAACCCCTGGACGGCACGACATCCGACCGACGAGGCGAGGAGTCAGGCACATGGGCATTTTCGACAGCATGAAGGACAAGGCGCAGGAGTTCTTCTCTGGCGGATCCGACGAGACGGCCCGGGAGGACGACACCGGCCTCGCAAGCGACAGCGAGGGCACCGGCCTCGGCGAGCAGGGCACCGGCCTCGGCGAGCAGGGCACCGGCCTCGGCGAGCAGGGCACCGGCCTCGGCGGCATGGCCGAGCACGGCGACATCGTCGGCCAGCAGACGGACGGCAGCCACCAGGGCGCCGAGGCCGACCTCGGAGACTCCCCGGGCGCCGCGGAGTCCGGTCAGGACGCCGGCCTGAGCCCAGCAGGCGGCGACAACGCCTTCGGTGAGAGCAGCGAGCAGGGCTGACCACGCCGAGGTCAAGGACCCGTGCGGGCGGCACGGGCTCTTGCCTGTCTACGGCCCGAGTCTCAGCCGCAGACCGACCCGGACTGGGTCGGGGTCGGAGGACGCCCGACGGACGGCATACCGAGGGAGACAGCGCTGCGATCCAGCGGCTGCTCCTGCTGTGCGCCCCACGCGTCGCCGCCCGCCGTGCGGCGCACGGCATACAGTCCGCCGGCCCGCCCCGAGTCGGCAACGAGGTGGTGCGGCGCACCGTAGGTGACAGTGACGGTCGCGACGTCGCCGGGACGCGGCAGCTCGCGGTTCTCGGGAACGGCAAGGTGGACCAGCCGGTTGTCGCGGGCCCGACCGGACAGACGCCGCGTCTCGGCGTCCTTGCGTCCCTCACCGGTTGCGACGAGAACGTCCACCGGGCTCCCCTCGAGCGACCGGTTCTCCGCCCAGGACACGTCCTCCTGCAGGGCGATGAGGCGCTCATAGCGTTCCTGCACAACAGGTTTGGGCACCTGGTCGGGCATCGTCGCCGCGGGGGTCCGTGCTCGAACCGAGTACTGGAAGGTGAAGGCGCTGGAGAAGCGCGCGGCCCGGACGACGTCGAGAGTGCCCTGGAAGTCCTCCTCCGTCTCCCCCGGGAAGCCGACGATGATGTCCGTCGTGATCGCCGCGTCCGGGATCTTCTCGCGGACCTCGTCGAGGATGCCGAGGAACCTCGCGCTCCGGTATGAGCGGCGCATCGCCCGCAGGACGCGGTCCGAGCCGGACTGGAGCGGCATGTGCAGGCTGGGCATGACGTTGGGTGTGTCGGCCATCGCGGCGATCACGTCCTCGGTGAACGCCGCCGGGTGGGGACTGGTGAACCGGACCCGCTCCAGCCCCTCGACCTCGCCACAGGAGCGCAGCAGCTTGCCGAAGGCGAACCGGTCGCCGAACTCCACGCCGTAGCTGTTGACGTTCTGGCCGAGCAGCGTGACCTCGACGACGCCCTGCTGCACCAGGGCTCGGACCTCCGCGAGGATGTCGGACGGGCGGCGGTCCGTCTCCTTGCCGCGCAGGCTCGGCACGATGCAGAAGGTGCAGGTGTTGTTGCACCCCACCGAGATCGAGACCCAGGCGCTGTATGCCGACTCGCGCCGGGTTGGGAGGGTGGAGGGGAAGACCTCGAGGCTCTCGAGGATCTCGACCTGGGCGCGTCTGTTGTGCCGAGCCCGGTCGAGCAGCACCGGCAGCGAGCCGATGTTGTGGGTGCCGAAGACGACGTCCACCCACGGCGCCCGCTTGACGATGGTCGAGCGGTCCTTCTGCGCGAGGCAGCCGCCGACCGCGATCTGCATGTCGGGGTTCCTCGTCTTGGCCGGGCGCAGCTGGCCGAGGTTGCCGTAGAGCTTGTTGTCGGCGTTCTCCCGGACCGCGCAGGTGTTGAAGACGACGACGTCTGCGGTCTCCGGACGCTGGGCGACGCTGTTGACGTGGACGTAACCGGCCCTCTCGAGCAGGCCGGCGAGCCGCTCCGAGTCGTGGACGTTCATCTGGCACCCGTGGGTGCGCACCTCGTAGGTCTTCATCGCGGTGTCCAGCGTACGTGCTCGGGCGCGCTTGCTGGGCTACGCCAACCCTCACCTGCGCCCGTTCGGCGCCGGGAACTGACGTGAACCCACGTCTGTGGTGGTGTCAGCCGGTGGCGAGGCCAGCGGTGACGGCGTTGTCGTAGCTGTCGTCGATGAGGACGACGTCGCGCCCGGCGCGGTCGAGCAGGCTCGCCGCGATGCTGGCCCGGAAGCCGGACGCGCAGTGCACCCACACCTGAGCGTCCGGGACCTCATTGATCCGCTCGAGCAGAGCGTGCATCGGGATGTGCGCCGAGCCGGGGATGAACCCGGCAACCCGCTCGTCGTCGCGTCGCACGTCCAGGATCACCTTGCCGTCCGCGATGACACCATGGCGGCGA
>JBPCOG010000265.1:0-3478 GCA_051000455.1 Lapillicoccus sp.
CGTTCGGCCGGCCCGTGCTCTCCCACCACCGCACCGAAGGCGCCCCCCAGCAGCTTGCGGGTCACCACCGCCTCCAGGGCACGCCGGGCGACCGGGCGCGTGACGGGCAGGACGAACGCGAACCCGAGCACGTCGGTGAGGAAGCCGGGCGTCAGCAGGAGCGTCCCCCCGACGAGGACGAGGGCGGCGTCGGCGAGCTCGCGCGACGGCATCCGGCCAGTGCTGAGGGCAGTGCTCAGCGCACGCCATGACCGGGCACCCTCGCGCTTGACCAGCCAGGCGCCGAGGGCGGACTCGGCGAGCAGGAGCAGCAGCGTCGGCCAGCCGCCGATGACCTTGCCGACCCCGATGATGACCGCGATCTCGAGCAGGGGCACGACGAGCAGGGCGACGAGCAGGATGGACCAGCTGCGGGGCGCCCGGGCCAGGACCCTCCTGCTCACAGGCGGTGCCACTGCGCCTCCCGACGCCGCACCGAGAGCGCCCTGACCCGGGCGGCCACCCGCCTCGTCCGGTAGCCCGCACCCCATACCGTGATGCTGCGCAGCGCCTCCCGGACGATGTCCTGGCTCATCTTCGACTCGCCGTGCTCCCGCTCGACGAAGGTGATCGGGACCTCGACGACGACCAGGCCGGCCCGCACGGCGCGCCACGTCATGTCGACCTGGAAGCAGTAGCCCTGCGAGCGGACCGTGGACAGCTCCAGCAGCCGCAGCGCCGAGGTCCGGTAGACCCGGAAGCCCGCGGTGGTGTCGTTGACCGGCATACCGAGCAGGACCCGGGTGTAGACGTTGCCGCCCACGCTGAGCGCCTTGCGGTGCGGCGCCCAGTTGACGACGGACCCGCCCGGGACCCACCTCGAGCCGATGACGAGGTCCGCACCGGCGCCCGCCGCGATCAGGGCCGGGAGCTGCTCGGGCTGGTGGGACCCGTCGGCGTCCATCTCGACCACCGCGTCGTAGCCGCGGGCGAGGGCCCACCTGAACCCGTCCAGGTAGGCGGCGCCGAGACCCTCCTTGGTGGCGCGGTGCAGCACCCGCACCCGCGGGTCCGCCGCCGCGAGCGCGTCCGCCACCTCCCCCGTCCCGTCCGGGGAGCTGTCGTCGAGGACGAGCACCTCAGCCTCCGGAACGGCGGCCCGGGTCCGGGCGACGACGCGCGGCAGGTTCTCGCGCTCGTCGTAGGTGGGGATGAGCACGACGACGCGCCCGAGCGGTCCGCGGGTGCTGCGGTCAGTCATCAACGTCCTTCCGGTGCGAGGTTCGGCGGTCTCGTCAGGGCCGGCGACGGGACCGGGCGAGCTGGCCGAGCAGGAGCGACAGCAGCACCGCGCAGCCGACGTACTCCGGCCACGGGCCCACCAGCGTTGCCAGCGTGAACGTCGTGCGCAGCGGCAGCGTTCCGGACAGCACCGCTGTCGTGAACAACGACGTGCGCTGGTGCGCAGTTCCGTCCGCGGTGACGAGGGCGCTGACCCCGACGGTCGACACGTGCAGGACCGAACGGCCGTGCTCGATGGCGCGGAGGCGCGAGATCGCCAGCTGCTGCTCCGACTCGTTGGTGTAGCCGAAGGTCGCGTTGTTGGTCTGGACCATGAGCAGGTTCGCCCCCTGGAGGACCTCCTCGCGTACCAGCGCGTCGTAGGCCACCTCGAAGCAGATCGTCACCCCGGCCCTGATCTGGCCCGCCGACCGGCTGGGCACCCGGAAGACCCCCGGTCCCGGTCCGGCGACGAAGTCGGCCCGGACCAGGTCCACCTCGTCGCTGAAGCGGCGGAAGAAGGCCCGGTTGGGGATGTACTCGGCGAACGGGGCCGGGTGCTGCTTGACGTACTCGTCGACCAACCCCCTGCCGGGCAGGTAGAGCAGGGACACGTTCGAGACGCCGGGTGCCGGCTCCTCCAGGACCGCGCCGACCACCAGCGGCGCCCCGACGGTCTCGACCGCCCTGGTGATCTGCCCCCCCGCGTCGGCGTTGCGCACCGGGTCGATGTCCGAGGAGTTCTCGGGCCACACGACGAGGTCCGGCTGCGGGCGCTGGCCCGACGCGACCTGGGCTGCGGCGGCCACGGTCGCGCTGACGTGGTTGTCGAGGACCTGCCGGCGCTGGGCGTTGAACTCCAGGCCGGCTCGGGGCACGTTGCCCTGCACCGCCATGACCTCGGCTTCCGGCCCCTCGGACGGCAGGGGCACGGCGAGCCCGGCCACCGCGATGGCGAGGGCCAGCGCGAACGGGACAGCGGCCCGGACCGGCCGCAGGGACCCGGCCCGTTCCTGCCACAGCCGGGCCACACCCGCGGCCAGGGCTCCCCCGCACAGCGCGACGGCGAAGGTCACGGCGGGGGCACCACCGAGGGCCGCCAGCCGCCCGAGTGGCGCGTCGGCCTGACTGAAGGCCAGCCGGACCCAGGGGAAGCCCCCGTAGGGCACCCGGTCCCGCAGCGCCTCCTGGCCGACCCATGCGAGAGCGACCACGGCGGGGCGCACCCGCCCGGGGCCGGCGAGCGAGGTCGCTGACTGCAGCCATCCGCAGACCCCGCCGGCGAGCGCGACGAAACCGGCCTGGAGCGCAGCGAGCGCGAACCACGGCAGCAGGCCGACCACGCTGCCCGCCCAGTTCAGCGTCGGGACGAAGAAGACCAGCCCCGAGACCAGCCCGAGGCCGGCGCCAACCCGCACGCCCACGCCCCGGGTCGCCAGCGCGAGGGCGGCCACCCCCACGGGCGCCAGGAACCACAGGTCGTATGCCGGGAACGCCAGGTCCAGCGCGGCCCCCGAGGCGATGGCGAGGAGAAGGCGCTGCATCGCCAAACCGTAGGACACCGAGCATGGGGCTTCGCGCACCCCCCCGGCACGCACGAAGGCCCACGGTGCCTTTGGGACCAGCGTGGGGGCGACCGGTTGCCGTTCCACACGCTGTTGTCTACTGAGCACCGCGGGCCTTCTGCCGCACGTCGCCGCACAGGACCCGGAAGTCGGAACCGTTCGGAGAGCCTGGCTTGATCGGCGACTGCGCGCGCCCGCCGCCGCCGAGGAACCCTTTCCCGGTCCCACCCGCGGCACCACTCCTGTTGGTGTCCCCGGGCGAGCTTCCAGGACGAAACTACTCGCCGTCCATCTCCTGTCAACCCCGCGTTCACCTGCGCAAACGCCCATCGCCGCAGGTCAGCGCGGTGGGGATAACGGCGGTTTCCGGCGGCTATTTTCCGGGTCGACGGCGTGTCAGGCGCGACTCGCCGACCGGCCGGGTGGCCCGCACCGCGGGGGCACGACGACCACCCCGCGCGCGGTGGTGGCGACGAGGGGCGGATCCAGCGGCTGCGCGCTGGACGTCCCCCGCTCGGGGGCGCCTCGGGCCAGGACCCGCACCGCGAACTCCAGCTCCCGGCTGCGGCCCCCCACGCGCACGAGGGTGGCCGTGATCTCGATGACGTCACCGGCGCGCACCGGTGCCCGGAACTGGACCTCGCTGTAGGAGG
>JBPCOG010000245.1:0-7894 GCA_051000455.1 Lapillicoccus sp.
ATTGGCAACACCAAGGCTGCGTTCCCCACCTTCCTCCTCGCGGTTGCCGGGCCGGGGATCGGCACCGGGTACAGCTCGAGCAACGCGGTGGTCAAGGCCGAGCTGTTCCCCGCCCGCATCCGGGCGCTCGGCGTCGGTCTGCCCTACGCCCTGACCGTCGCGATCTTCGGGGGCAGTACGGAGTACGTCGCGCTCTGGCTCAAGGACGCGGGGCACGAGCCGGTCTTCTTCTGGTACGTCGCCGGCTGCGCCCTCATCTCGCTGCTCGTGTACGGGTTCATGTCGGAGTCCTCGAAGACCTCCCACATCGAGCGCGAGCACAGCGAGCGGGAGCGCGCCGACCGCGAGGAGGCCGAGCTCAGCAGGTAGGGTCGCAGAGGTTCCTGTCCTTGAGATGCCGGCGGTCACGGCATACACACTGAGCACTGGGGGAGACATGACACACGAACTGCTCCGGACCGAGGCGACCAGGCGGCAGCTGCTGGCACTGGCGGCCGTCGGAGGGGTTGGAGTCGCGGCCGTCGGCGCTGCGGACTCTGCCGCTGCCGCGCCGGGGGGAGCGGGCAAGCCGGACCGGCATGCCTACCGCCTCACCGTGCTGGGTACCACCGACCTGCACGGCAACGTCTACAACTGGGACTACTTCAAGAACGCCGAGTACGACGACCGGGCACACAACGACGTCGGGATCGCCAAGGCCGCCACTTTGATCCGCGCCGTCCGGGAGGAGCGGGGGGCGGCCAGCTGTCTCACCCTCGACGCGGGCGACACGATCCAGGGCACGCCGCTCGACTACTACTTCGCGAGAGTGGAGCCGATCACCAAGGGCTCGATGCACCCAATGGCCGCAGCCATGAATGCCCTCGGCTACGACGCGGCGGCACTCGGGAACCACGAGTTCAACTACGGCATGGACACCCTGCGGACCTTCGAGCGACAGTGCGAGTTCCCCCTGCTCGGCGCCAACTGCGTCGACTGGAGCTCCGGCGCCCCGGCCTTCATGCCCTACCTCATCAAGACGATCAGGGTGCCACACGACAAGCCGCTCCGGGTCGGCGTGCTCGGGCTGGTCACTCCCGGGGTGGCCATCTGGGACAAGGCGAACGTCGAGGGCAGGGTGAGGTTCCCGGGGATCGTGGAGCAGGCCAAGGTATTCGTGCCGCGCCTCAAGGCCGCCGGTGCCGACGTCGTGATCGTCTCGTGCCACTCGGGCGCCGACACCTCGTCCTCCTACGGGAACGCGCTGCCGTACCCGGAGAACGCGAGCACCCTGCTGGCCGCGCAGGTCCCCGACGTGGACGCGATACTCGTCGGCCACGCCCACAAGGAGATCGCGCAGCGCTTCGTCGTCAACGAGCAGACCGGCAGGCAGGTCCTGCTCTCCGAGCCCTACTACTGGGGGATGCGGGTCACCGTGATGGACCTCGACCTCGCCAAGGTCCGCGGGCAGTGGCAGGTGGTCGGCTCGGGTGCGACGCTGCTGAACTCCAACACGGCCCCTGAGGACCCGCAGATCGCCGCGCTGCTCCGCCCCGCGCACGCGAAGGTGCTCGCCTACGTCAACTCCGTCATCGGCACCAGCAAGCAGGCGATGTCGGCGGCGACCTCCCGTTACCAGGACACGGCTGCCATCGACTTCATCAACTTCGTCCAGGCGGACGCGGTCAGGAAGGGCCTGGCCGGCACTCCGCAGGCGACCCTTCCGGTGCTGTCCATCGCGGCGCCCTTCAACAGGGAGGCGGCCATCCCCCAGGGGGAGGTCACGGTGCGGGACGTGGCGGGGCTGTACATCTACGACAACACCCTGCTCGGCATCACCCTGACGGGGGCCCAGGTCAAGGCCTACCTCGAGAAGTCGGCGGGGTACTTCAAGCAGGTGTCCGGCACGGGCCCGTTCGCGGCCGCGGACGTCACCAACCGGGTCACAGCAGCGGCCCCAGGGGGCACCCCGGACTACAACTACGACATCATGGGCGGCCTCGACGCGCCGCTGACCTACGACATCGACATCGCGCAGCCGCCCGAGGGCGGCAACCGGATCAGGAACCTCGCATATGCCGGGGTCCCCGTCGACCCCGCCGCCGTGTTCGTCATCGCCATCAACAACTACCGCCAGTCGGGTGGGGGCGGGTTCCCCGGTGTGACCGCGGCCCCGGTTGTCTACAACAGGCAGCTCGAGATCCGCCAGCTGATCATCGACTGGGTCAGCGCCAACCGGGTCATCGACGCGGCCGCCTTCGCCCGCCTCGACTGGAGGCTCGTCTCCGACGGCGCACCGGTGACCGTCACCCCCTGACCCTCCCGACCGAGCGCACCAGATCGTCGGTTTCAGGGCCGAAATATCTGGTTTGTCCACCAGGTGGTGCGCTCGGTCGGAGGTGTGGGGGAAGGAGGCAGGGAGGCCAGGGAGGCCAGGGAGGCCAGGGAGGCAGGGAGTCCTCAGCCAGGGAGCTCGGGAGTGCCGACGAGGTCCGCGCCAGCCTCGCGCATCTGGCGCACGGCCGCCTCGGTGCTCTCACGGGCGACGCCCGCGGTGAGGTCGAGCAGCACCCGCGTGCCGAAGCCCTCGCCGAGGGCATCGAGCACGGTGGCCAGCACGCAGTGGTCGGTCGCGATACCGACGACGTCGAGCTGCTCGATACCGCGCTGGCGCAGCCACCGGGCGAGGCCGACGAGCTCGTCGCCGTCCACGGCATACCCCTCGAAGCCGCTGTATGCCGCGCGGTCCCGGCCCTTGCGAAAGACCGCGTCCGCGCGGGCCACGGCCGCCTCGGCAGCCGGGTGGAACCGGGCTCCGGCCGTGCCCACCTTGCAGTGCACCGGCCAGGAGCTCACGTAGTCCGGCTGCTCGGCGAAGTGGTCACCGGGGTCCTCGTGCCAGTCGGCGGTCGCGACGACGGCGGCATAGTCCTGCTCGTGGGAGACGGCCCACTCACTGATCCGCCGGGCGACGTCGACGCCGCCGCTGACCGGCAGGGAGCCGCCCTCGCAGAAGTCGTTCTGGAGGTCGACGAGGAGAAGGGCCCGGGGACGCTGCTCGGTCATGGTGCAGACGCTATAGCCGCCCCCGCAGCGGCCGGAGGGCGGCTACCCGCCGTTCTCGAAGATCGTCGGGATGCTCACCGGGCCGCGTTGCAGCTGTCGCGCCGCCCTCGGCAGCTCCGCGCGGGAGGCCTCGTGCCTGGCCCGCGCCGCACTGAGCGGCTGTCGGCCGACGATCTCGCCGTCCCGGACCAGGTCGAGCATCAGGCGCCGGTCGTCGCCGTCGTCGCGGGGAGCCTCCCCGATGCCGACGATCTCGGCCTCGGCGACCCCGTCGCGGTCGAGCCGGCGCAGGGCCCACTTGCGTCCACCGACCGAGACCTTGTCCTTGCTCCTCTTCTCCACGGGCACCATCAGCCCGCTGCCGTCGGTGCGCGCGACCAGCTTGTAGACCAGGCCCGCGGTCGGGGCGCCCGACCCGGTCACCACCTGGGTCCCGACCCCGTACGCGTTGACCGGCGCCGCGGCCAGGGCCGCGATGGCGTACTCGTCGAGGTCGGAGGTGACGACGATCCGGGTGCTGCTCGCCCCGAGCGAGTCCAGCTGCGCCCGGACCTCGTGCGCCTGGATGAGCAGGTCGCCGGAGTCGAGCCGCACCGCACCGAGCCCCGGCCCGGCGAGCTCGACCGCGGTGCGCACGGCGGTGGGGACGTCATAGGTGTCGACGAGCAGCGTCGTCCCCGCACCGAGGGACTTCAGCTGTGCGGCGAACGCCGAACGCTCGTCGTCGTGCACCAGCATGAAGGCGTGGGCGGCGGTCCCCGTCGTCGGCACCCCGTGCCGTCGCCCCGCCTCGAGGTTGCTCGTCATGGCGAACCCCGCGATGTATGCCGCGCGGGCAGCTGCCACGGCAGCCTCCTCGTGCGTGCGGCGCGAGCCCATCTCGATACACGGCCGGTCCCCGGCGGCCGCGGTCATCCGGGACGCGGCCGAGGCGACGGCCGTGTCGTGGTTGAGGATCGACAGGACGAGCGTCTCGAGGACGACGCCCTCGGCAAAGCTGGACTCGACCACCAGCAGGGGGGAGCCGGGAAAGTAGCACTCGCCCTCGGCATACCCGCTGATGCTCCCGCTGAACCGGTAGCCGCGCAGCCAGTCGCAGGTGTCGTCGTCGACGACATGACCACGTCGCAGCGACTCGATCTGCTCGTCACCGAAGCGGAACTGCTCCAGCGCGTCGAGGAGCCGTCCCGTGCCGGCCACCACACCGTACCGGCGCCCCTCCGGCAGCCGCCGCGCGAACGCCTCGAACACGCACCGGGGCTGCGCCGCACCGCTGCGCAGCGCCGCCTGCAGCATGGTCAGCTCGTAGTGGTCGGTCAGCAGTGCGGTGCTGGTCACGGCGCACAGCCTATTGTGGGGCCGTGTCGATCGCGCCGGTGGAGGAGCAGAGCACCTCGACGTTCGAGGTCGTCGAGCCCGAGCACCCGTGGATCACGCTCGTCTGGAACGACCCGGTCAACCTCATGTCCTACGTTACGTACGTCTTCGAGACCTACTTCGGCTACGCCCGGTCCAAGGCCGAGAGGCTGATGATGGACGTGCACACCAAGGGCAAGGCGGTCGTCTCCCACGGTCCCCGGGAGACGATGGAACGGGACGCGGAGGCCTTGCAGGGGTATGGGCTGTGGGCCACCTTCGAGAAGGACGAGTAGGTCGCGATGGCGCGGGCCTTCAGGCGGCGGGGCGAGCAGATCGTGGCGCGGATGGACCGGGACGAGCGGGAGGTCGTCGCCGCCCTGATGGAGCAGACCCGGGCGCTGCTCGCGCCGGAGGACCGGGCACCGACCGGGGACGCGTTCGAGGACCTGATCGCCCGGATCGGGGTCTCGCTGGCGGCCGAGGGCCAGGTCCCGGCCGCTCCGGGCGCGCCGGAGCACCACGACCCGGCGCTGGACCGGCTCCTGCCCAGCGCCCATCGGGGCGACGAACAGGTCGCCGCCGAGTTCCGGCGCCTCACTGAGCACGACCTGCGCGAGCGGAAGGCGACCAACCTCGCCACCGCGATCGACGCCCTGCTGGGCGCCACTGGCGGCCGGCTGGCCCTCTCCGGCCCACAGGCCGAGGCCCTGGTCGTCGCCCTGACCGACACCCGGCTGCTCCTCGGCGAGCGGCTCGGCATGCGAACCGAGGAGGACGCGGCGCGCCTCGGCCAGCGGCTCGCCGGTCTGCAGGAGGACGACCCGGTGCTCTACGCGGTGTCCGTCTACGACTTCCTCACCTGGCTGCAGGAGTCGCTGACCCACGCGCTCATGGGACGTGGCCGCTCCGGTGCGGCCCGCGGGGGGGCAGTGTGACCGAGGCGAGACCGGCACCACTCGGTGGCGGGAGGCGAACCTCCATATCCTCTAGGGGTGGCTGACGCACCCATCGGCATCTTCGACTCGGGCTACGGGGGACTGACCGTGGCCCGCGCGGTGCTCGACCAGCTGCCCCACGAGTCGATCGTCTACTTCGGCGACACCGCGCGCACCCCCTACGGGCCCCGGCCCATCGCCCAGACGCGCGAGTTCGCCCTCGAGTGCCTGGACCGGCTGGTGGAACGCGGGGTCAAGGCCCTGGTCATCGCCTGCAACACCGCGAGCGCAGCGATGCTCCACGACGCGCGGGAGCGCTACGACGTCCCGGTGGTCGAGGTGATCCGCCCGGCGGTCCGGCGTGCCGCGGCGGCCACGCGCAACGACCGGGTCGGGGTCATCTCGACCCGCGGCACCCACGCGTCACGCGCCTACCTCGACGCCTTCGCCGCCGCGCCGCAGGTGGACGTCCTGTCCGTCCCGTGCCCTCGGTTCGTGGAGTTCGTCGAGAGCGGCGTGACCAGCGGCGACGAGCTGCTCGGTGTCGCCCGCGAGTACCTCGCCCCGCTGCGCCGCTCCGACGTCGACACGCTGATTCTCGGCTGCACCCACTACCCGCTGCTGACCGGCGTCATCGCCTACGTCATGGGCGAGAAGGTCACCCTCGTCTCCTCCGCTGAGGAGACGGCCAAGGACCTCTTCCGGGTGCTCGCCGACGCAGGGCGGCTGCGGCCCGACGCCCCGCCGGAGCCGACCCACGAGTTCGTCACCACGGGAGACCCGCTCGTCTTCGCCCGTCTGGCCCGGCGGTTCCTCGGCCCGGAGGCCGCGGTCAGCGCCAGCCGCGAGGAGGTGGCCGCCGGATGAGGCTGACCGTCGTCGGCTGCTCGGGCTCCTTTCCCGGCCCGTCGTCACCCGCCTCGAGCTACCTCGTGGAGGCCGAGCACGAGGGACGCACCTGGCGACTGGTCCTCGACCTCGGCAACGGCGCGCTCGGCCAGCTGCAGCGATTCGCCGACCCGACCTCCGTCGACGCGGTCCTCCTCAGCCACCTGCACCCCGACCACTGTGCCGACCTCTGCGGGCTCTACGTCATGCTGCACTACCTGCCCACCGGGCGCACCGGGCGCCGGATCGCGGTCCACGGTCCCGGCGGGACGGCCCAACGGATCGGCCGCGCCTACGGCGGCCTCGAACCCGACGGCATGAGCAGCGAGTTCGAGTTCCTGGCGCTGCAGGACGGGCAGAGCTTCCAGATCGGGCCGTTCCGGGTGACGCCGCTGCTCGTCAACCACCCCGTCGAGGCCTACGGCTTCCGCGTCGAGGCAGGCGGCCGGGTGCTCGCGTACACGGGTGACACCGACTCGTGCCCCGCCCTCTCGCCGCTGATGACCGGTGCGGCACTCGTGCTGGCCGACTGTGCGTTCGTGGACGGGCGCGACGGCGCGGAGGGCGTCCACCTGTCGGGCTCGCGGGCGGCCAAGGCGGCGGTGGAGGCGGGCGGGGTGGACCGGCTGGTGCTCACCCACCTGCCGCCCTGGAACGACCCCCAGGTATGCCGTGACCAGGCCGCCGCGGTCTGGCCCGGCGACGTCGAGGTCGCCGAGCACGGGTCCACCTACGTCCTCTGACGTCGAGGTTCCGTAACCACCTGTTGGACGGGAGTCCGCCGCGCGGCGCTTAGCCTTGGTGCATGGGTGTTCTCGCGGCACGCTCGACCGCCGGCGAGTCCCCGCTGCCTGATGGGGTCGCTCGGGCGCTGGATAGCCTCTCCGGCATGACATCGCGACGGCACGACGGACGATCCCCCGACCAGACCCGTGAGGTGCGGATCACCCGCAACTGGCTCGACCACGCCGAGGGCAGCGTGCTCGTGGAGTTCGGGCGCACCCGGGTGCTGTGCGCGGCGTCGTTCACCCCCGGCGTCCCCCGTTGGCTCAAGGGCAAGGGGACCGGGTGGGTGACGGCGGAGTACGCAATGCTGCCCCGATCGACCAACACGCGATCGGACCGGGAGTCGGTCAAAGGCCGGATCGGCGGGCGCACCCACGAGATCTCCCGGCTGGTCGGTCGCAGCCTGCGCGCGGTCATCGACACCAGTGCGCTCGGGGAGAACACCATCGTCCTCGACTGCGATGTCCTGCAGGCCGACGGGGGGACGCGGACCGCGGCCATCACCGGCGCCTATGTCGCCCTCGTCGACGCCATCGAGGACGCCCGAGCCAGGGGGCTGATCGGGGGGCAGGCGCGCCCGCTGACCGGCTCGGTGGCCGCCGTCAGCGTTGGCGTCGTCAAGGGTCAGGCCGTGCTCGACCTGGACTACCCCGAGGACTCGACCGCGGAGACGGACATGAACGTCGTCATGACCGGGGAGGGGACCTTCGTCGAGGTCCAGGGGACGGCTGAGGCGGCGCCGTTCGACCGGGACCTGCTCAACCAGCTCCTCGACCTGGCCGTCGCGGGGTGCGCCGAGCTCGCCGAGAAGCAGCAGGCCGCCCTCGCCGAGACCCCGCGGGTGCGCGGGTGAGCACCGCGGCTCGTGCGGAGAGCGCGGC
>JBPCOG010000293.1:0-4813 GCA_051000455.1 Lapillicoccus sp.
TCCTGGACGATGCGAGCGTGCAGGTGTCCTTCGACGTCACGAAGCCCCCCGAGGTGCGGGTGACGTGCACCATCCGGGCGGTCGACTCCCACTTCACGGCGGTCGGCAGCGCCCAGGTGGACGTCCCTCCGGCGGCCGAGGCGACCCCGCACCTCGTCGGCATCGTCCGGACGACGACCCGGGCGGTCTCGGGGGTCGTCCAGGACTGCGTCCGGGCCTGACCGGCAGGTTGCGGGTCTGGGCTCGCGAGCAAGGCCGCGGGCCTGCCGGGCGCGCACGGCATACCGGACTTTGCTAGAGTGGTTCTTTCACATGATGGGTCTGGACCCGACGATCCGGCTGACAACCCGGTGGGTCCGGGCCCTCTTGCGTCAATGACCAAGGAGTACCCCCGTGTCCGACACCACCACCACGAGCTTCCTCACCCAGGAGGCCTACGACCGTCTCAAAGCGGAGCTGTCGCAGCTCTCCGGCGAGGGCCGGACCGACATCTCCAAGAAGATCGAGGCAGCTCGCGACGAGGGCGACCTCAAGGAGAACGGTGGCTACCACGCGGCCAAGGAGGAGCAGGGTCTGATGGAGGCCCGGATCCGCCAGCTGACCCAGCTGCTCGACAGCGCCACCGTCGGCGAGACCCCGCCCGACGACGGGGTCGTCGAGCCCGGGATGCTCGTCACCGTCGAGATGTTCGGCGAGGAGGAGACCTTCCTGCTCGGACACCGGGAGATCCAGGACGGCTCGGGCCCGCAGGTCTTCTCGCAGCAGTCCCCGCTCGGCGCCGCCATCCACGGCAAGTCGGTCGGCGAGACCGCGAGCTACCAGGCACCGAACGGCAGGCGGGTCGAGGTGCGGGTCGTCAAGGCCGAGCCCTACACCGGCTGACCCGCTTTCCGACCGAGCGCACCAACTCGCGGTTTGCCGCCCGAGATGTCCGGCTCGGACGACGAGCCGGTGCGCTCGGTCGGCGACGGGACGTCCAGCCCGGCGGCGGGGCTCAGGCGCAGACCACCCGGTACCCGTCCCGGTCGAGAGCGGCCAGCACCTCCGCGCAGTGTTCCGGACCCGTCGTCTCGAGCTGGACGGCGATCTCCACCTCGTCAACGCTGAGGCTCGCCGCCGTGCGCACGTGCTCGACCTCGAGGACATTGGCGTTCGCGGCCGCGAGGTCGGCGAGCAGGCGGGCGAGCGAACCGGGCCGGTCCGGCACCCGAACCCGGAACTGGAGGTAGCGGCCGGCCGCGACCATCCCGTGCCGGATGATCCGTAGCATCAGGAGCGGGTCGATGTTGCCGCCGGACAGGACGGCGACGATCGGGCCGCCGACGTGTCCGACGCCCGGCTCCAGCAAGCGGGCGACCGCGGCCGCGCCGGCCGGTTCCACGACCAGCTTGGCGCGTTCGAGAAGGAAGAGCAGCGCCCTGGACAGGCCCGCCTCGCTCACCGTGTCCACGCCGTCGACGAGCGCGCGGACCAGCGCGTAGGGCACCTCGCCGGGGCAGCCCACTGCGATCCCGTCGGCCATGGTGGCCATTCGTTCGAGCGCGACCGGCCGCCCCGCCGCCAGTGACGACGGGTATGCCGCTGCCTGCTCGGCCTGCACCCCGATGACCTGCACGTCGGGCTTGAGTGCCTTGACGGCGACCGCGATGCCGGCGAGCAGTCCGCCGCCGCCCACGCTGACGACGATCGTGCGCACGTCCGGGCACTGGTCGAGGATCTCAAGGCCGCAGGTTCCCTGTCCGGCAACGATGTCGACGTGGTCGAAGGGGTGGATGAGCACCGCGCCGGTCTGTTCCTCCCATGCCCTGGCCGCGACGAGGCACTCGTCGATCGTCGTCCCGACGAGCTCCACGGTCGCCCCGTACGCCCGCGTCGCGACCAGCTTCGGCGTCGCCGCGCCGTGCGGCATGTACACCCGGGCCGTGATGCCCAGCAGCTGTGCGGCGAGGGCCACCCCCTGGGCGTGGTTCCCCGCGCTCGCCGCGACCACCCCGCGGGCCTTCTCCGGCCCACTGAGCAGCGCCATCCGCGTGTACGCGCCACGGATCTTGAACGAGCCGGCCCGCTGGAGGTTCTCGCACTTGAGGAAGACGTCCGTACCGGCCCGCTCGGTCAACGCGCGGCTGAACTCCAGTGGCGTGGGACGCACGACGCCGCTCAGCAGCTCTCGGGCCCGGCGGATGTCGTCCAGGCAGACGGACATCGGCAGTGAGGCCATGGGCGCACGATATCCCCCGGTCGCAGCCCTTCCTGGCCGGGACCGCCACCGGCTGAAACCTCCAGCGGGGCGACGGGCGCCGACGAGCCGGTATGCCGGTATGCCGTGGCGCGGTGACGCGCCTTCCCCGCTCAGCCGTGGGCGGTCAGCGCCGCATCGAGGTCGGCGACGAGGTCGTCCACGTCCTCGATGCCGACCGAGAGCCGCACGAGGTTGGCCGGCACCTGGAGCTCCGTGCCGGCGACGGACGCATGGGTCATCCGACCGGGGTGCTCGATGAGGCTCTCCACGCCGCCGAGTGACTCACCCAGCGTCCAGAGCCTCGTCGCGCCGCAGACCGCGACGGCGGCCTCCTCGCCGGCGGCGAGCAGGAACGAGACCATCCCGCCGAAACGCCGCATCTGCTTGCTCGCGACGACGTGGTTCGGGTGGTCGGGCAACCCGGGGTAGAGCAAGGAGGCGACGGCGGGGTGCCCGGCGAGGAAGTCGACGACCGCCTCGGCGTTGTCACAGTGCCGCTCCATGCGGACCGCCAGGGTCTTGAGCCCCCGGAGCACCAGCCAGGAGTCGAAAGGACCGGCCACTCCCCCGATCGCGTTCTGGTGGAACGTGATCCGGTCCGCGACATCCTCGAGACCCGGCACCGTGACCTCCCGGGCCGTCACCACGGCTCCGCTGACGACGTCACTGTGCCCACCCGCATACTTGGTCGTCGAGTGGGTGACCACGTCGGCGCCGAGGGACAGCGGGTTCTGCAGGTATGCCGTCGCGAACGTGTTGTCGACGACGAGGACCGCCCCGGCCTCGTGCGCGAGCTCGGCGATGGCCGTGATGTCGGCGATCCCGAGGAGCGGGTTCGTCGGACTCTCCACCCAGACCAGCTTCGTGGTGCCGGGGCGGATCGCGGCGCGTACCGCGTCGACGTCGGCCACCGGGGCGACGGAGTGCTCGATGCCCTGCGCCCTCGCCACGGTGTTGAAGTAGCGGTAGGTGCCCCCGTAGGCGTCGGACGGGATGACGACGTGGTCCCCCGACGTCAGCAACGCCCTGACGACGGTGTCCTGGCCGGCCAGGCCGGAGGCGAATGCGAACCCCCGGCCGCCGCCCTCGAGGGCCGCGAGGCACTCCTCGAGCGCGGTCCGGGTCGGGTTGGCCGAGCGGCTGTACTCATAACCGGACCGGAAGCCTCCGATCCCGTCCTGCTTGAAGGTGGACACCTGGTAGATGGGCGTGACCACTGCTCCGGTGCTGGGGTCGGGGTCCTGGCCGGCGTGGATTGCACGGGTGGAGAAGCCGGGGATCTGCGAGGAGTCCATTGTCAAACCCTAAGGGTGCGAACCGTCGAGGGGTCAGCAGTGGCGGCGTGGGGAGCCGGGAGAGAACCACGGGTGACCCGTCGTCAGGGGCCCACCCACCTCGCCAGCCGGGCGACGAGCGCCGCCGCCCGCCGCGGGTCGCGGACGTCGTCGGCAGTGATCCGCACGACCCGCCACCCGAGGTCCTCGAGGATCCGGGTCCGGGCGATGTCGTGCTGCCACTGTCGCCGCTCGGGTGCGGTGGTGGGCGCCCTCGTACTTGCCGACGACCCGCGCCTGCCGCCACACGAAGTCGCCGCGCGCGACCCACTCGCCGAAGTCGTCGAAGACGTCCCCGTTGAGCTCGGGCTCCGGCAGGCCGCCGCGGGCAAAGACCAGACGGGTCCGGGTCTCCATCGGTGACCCGGACCCGACTCTCAGCAGCGAGAGGGCCCGGCGAATCCGCGTGACCCACCTCCCGTGCCGGCGTTCCTCGACCGCGCTGGTGAACGCGTCCAGCCCGACCCGTCGCCGGGCCAGGACGGCGTCGCCGAGGATGACGAGGTCGTCGAGCCCCAGCTGCCCCGCGAGGTCGCACCACGCGCTGACGAACCCCGTGACGGGCAGCCCCCGGACGGAGGTGACATCCCGCGACTCGAGCCCGCGCTGACCGCGCACCCCCCGTCGCCGGAGCCGGGTGCTGGTGGACGGCCGCATCACCGACAAGGACTCGCCGGGGTGCCACGGCACAGGCACGGGCAGCCGCAGCAGGCGGGCCGCGGTCTGGTGTGAGTAGGCCAGTGGCGCGGGGAGCACCAGCGCCACGGCTCGCGCCTCCTCCTCCACCGACCCCGGTATGCGGTGCACGCGCAGCCCCCTCGACGGTACGGCCAAGGACACATGCCGGGTCCGCCCCCGGGTCACGCGGCCAGCTGCGCCTCGCCCGCCGTGAACGCCCGCTCCGACAAGGGGAACGGGAGCTCGCGGGGGCGACGGGACACCAGCCGCTCCTGCTCCGCTCCCACGGCGCCCTGCCGGGGCCATCCACAGGTGGTCGCCGGCGAGCTCGGGGCCGGCGGCCGGCGGCCGGCGGCCACCAACCCGGTGAGGGGTCAGCTGTGGTCCCCAACTGCGCCGCCAAAGAGCCACGCCTGACCCCTCAACCGGGCCCGGCGGGGCAAACCGGGGCGGCACCGTGGGACGCCAGCCTCACGGACCCGTCAACTCGTCTTCTGCCACTCCCGGCTGTAGCCCTCGACCTGGAACCCCAGCTCCCGGACGCGCCGGGACCGGACGCGTC
>JBPCOG010000260.1:0-15746 GCA_051000455.1 Lapillicoccus sp.
GGGTCATCATCGCCAGCTCGCTGGGCAGCCCCGCGAGGTAGTTGGGGACGAAGTCACCGACCACCTTGATCCCGCTGACACCGCGCTCGCCGAGGGTCGACACGTGACCACGAAGCACGTTGAAGTGCCCGACACCGCCGTTGTCGGGCACGAGGTGCATCCGGGGCTCGAAGACGGTGTGGCCCTCGCCGTGCGCCCGCACGACGTCCTCCACGGCCGCGATGACGTCCGACCGGGTCAGCCCCAGCTCGTCGATGTCCTGGGCCGAGAGGAACCGCAGCCACAGCGGTGCACCTGTCCCGGACTCGCTGCGTAGCTGCGACACTCGTGCTCCCTCTCGCGCGTGACCGGGCGGCGGTCCGCTGCTGGCGATATGCAGCAGCGTGCTGGATGATGTCATCCATCCTCGTGCCTCCCAGATTGAGGAGTCTAGGTCGAGATGGCGCAGACCCCGAGCCGCGCCGTGCACCTCGACGGGGTCAGCCTCGGACTCAGGTCCCTCGCCGACGCGGCCCGGGGCAGCGGGGCGGTCACCGTCGATCCGGAGGCCATGGCCAGGGTCTCGGCGGCACACGCCACCGCGCTGGAGGTGAGCTCTCGCCGCGGCGTCTACGGGATCACCACCGGCGTGGGCGCGAACCGTGAGCAGACGGTCGAGGTCGGTTCCGGCACGGAGCACGGCCTGCGCATCCTGCGAAGCCACGCCGTCGGGTTCGGGCCGGTCGAGCACCGCGCCGTGGCGCGGGCGGCCATGCTGGTCCGCCTCAACCAGCTGCTCAACGCTGGGTCGAGCGCGTCGCCCACGGTCGTGCACGCCCTGGCCGACGCGCTCAGCGCCGGCGCGCTGCCCACCGTGCACCGTTTCGGCACCGTCGGCACCGGTGACCTCGCGCCGCTCGCGGAGATCGCGCTCACCCTCGCCGGCGAGCGGCCCTGGCTCGCCGGTGGACCCGCCCCGGTGCCCTTTGCCGCCGCCGACGCGCTCGCCTTCATCAGCAGCAACGCCGTTACCGCGTCGGTCGCCGCCCTGGCGTGGGCCGACCTCGAGGTGCTGGCCCGGGCCGGCGAAGTCGTCGCAGCGCTCAGCTTCGCGGCCCTGCAGGGCTCCACCGAGGCGTATGCCGAGCGGGTGCACCACACGCCCCCGTTCGCCGGTGCGACGACGGTCGCCGCCAGCATGAGACGGCTGCTCGGGCCGGCCGAGCCCGGTCGGCGCTCGCGCCGGATCCAGGATCCCTACGGCCTGCGCGCGCTGCCCCAGGTGCACGGCGCGGCTCTCGACGCGCGCAGGGGCCTGGAGCGGGTGCTGACGGGGGAGGTCAACTCGGCGCTCGAGAACCCGCTCGTGTCGGTCGAGCAGGCGACAGTCCTTCACCACGGGCAGTTCTACACGGCGTCCCTCGCGGCGGCGCTGGACGCGGTCCGGGGCACCCTGTACCCGGTGCTGGCCCTCTCGGCCGCTCGCCTGAGCGCGCTGCAGGAGCCCGCGCTCACGGGCCTGACGCCCTTCCTCTCGGGCGGTCCGGCCGGCAGCTCCGGGACCATGGTGCTCGAGTACGTCGCGCACGACGTGCTGGCCGAGTGCCGCCTCGCGTCCGGGCCCGTCTCGCTGGGCGGCGCGGTGCTCTCACGCGGGCTGGAGGAGCACGCCAGCTTCTCCGCGCAGGCTGCCCGAGCAGCTGCCGTCCTGGCCGACCTCGCGCCCGTCGTGCACGGCTGTGAGCTGGTGTGCGCGGTCCGGGCGTTGCGCGCCGCCCCGGACCGGCTCACGTCCGGGCCGGTCCGCGCCGCATTCGACCTCGTGACCGCGGTGGTCCCCGAGCAGGTGGCCGACCGGCCCCTCGGCGACGACGTCGCCGCGGCTGTCGCCGTCCTGCCCGACCTCGCTGTGCTGTGAGCCCCTGACTGGAGCGTTGCCCCCCCGGTCGATGCCGGCTGGGTTCGGACGTCCTTGCTGTCGTCCCGGACGCCTGCCTTGCCGCCGCCTCGCGTCAGCGGCGCGCTCGCACGGACCAGGCCGAGGCGACGACCTCGAACGGCGGCGTCGGCAGCAGGTCGGCGCACCGGTCCCGAAGGCCGTCGCGCGCACCCTCGTCCAGCGCGCTGACGTACGCCCCCGCCGGTCCCACGCCCATCGTGTACGGGATCCACCAGTCCTCGAACGTCGCGAACCGGACGGTGACACTCAGCGAGGTGGACTGCTCGGGATGCAGCCCGGCGGCCTCGCACAGCTGGGCGAGGTGACCTTCCCGGGCGCCGGGCAGCCCGGACTCGTCACGGGCACCAGGGTCGATGTCGTGCACGGCCCGCCAGAACGTCGTGAGCGGACTGCCGCCACCGCCGTGGTCCCACACGCAGGCGGCGACCAGGCCGCCGGGGCGAGTGACGCGCGCCATCTCCGCGAGCCCCGCCACCGGATCGGTCATGAAGTGCACGACGAGCTGGGCGAGGGCACGGTCGAAGAGCCCGTCCGGGAACGGAAGGCGCTCCGCGGAGGCGGTCCGCACGTCGAGCTCGGGGAAGCGGGCCCGGATCGCCGCGACGAAGGGGGCGGAGGGGTCCACGGCCGAGACGGAGTCCACACCGAGACGCTGGACCAGCTGCGCGGTGAGCGCCCCGGGCCCGCACCCGACGTCCAGGGCTCGCTGCCCCGACCGCACGTCCGCCAGCTCGACGAACCGCGCGGCGAGGGGCTCGGAGTACCGGCCCATGAACCGGCCGTAGGCATCCGCCGCGACGTCGAAGCTCACCCGCTCATCGTAGGCTCCCGTCGCCGGGACCGCTCGTGCCTCGGCCGGTACCCGGCATACCGCCGTGCGGTCAGCCGGTGGAGCCGGCCCCGGGTTCCTGCACGGAGGGGCCGCTGCCGTCTGGCGGGCGCACGGCGGCGAGCAGCATCTCGGCTATGTCGACGACCTCGACGCGCTCGGGGGCGCGGCCCCCGGCCTGCAGCCCGGTCAGCCCGTCGCTGAGCATCACCTTGCAGAAGGGGCAGCCGATGGCGATCCGCTCGGCGCCGGTGGCGAGCGCCTCCTCGGTGCGGTTGACGTTGATCCGGGTGCCGAGCTTCTCCTCCATCCACATCCGGGCCCCGCCGGCCCCGCAGCAGAACGAGCGCTCACCGTGGCGCGGCATCTCGGTCAGGGTGACCCCGGGAAGCGAGCCGATCAGCTCGCGCGGCGGGGCGTAGACGTTGTTGTGCCGTCCCAGGTAGCACGGGTCGTGGTAGGTCACCTTCTCAGCAGTGGATGCCGCCCCGGCCGAGGACGCCTCCGAGGGGCGGCTGACCGGGACGAGCCGCTTCTCCCGGACCAGCCGGTTGAGCAGCTGGGTGTGGTGCACGACCTCGTAGCGCCCGCCCACCTGCGGGTACTCGTTCCGCAGCGTGTTGAAGCAGTGCGCGCAGGTCACGACGATCCTCGTCGCGCCCGCCTCGTTCAGCGCCTCGACGTTGCCCTGGGCCAGTACCTGGAAGAGGAACTCGTTGCCCGCTCGCCTGGCCGGGTCCCCCGTGCACGACTCGCCGTCGCCGAGGACGGCAAAGCTGACCCCGGCGCTGTCGAGCAGTTCCGCGACGGCCCGGGTCGTCCTCTTGGCCCGGTCCTCGAACGCCCCCGCACAGCCCACCCAGAACAGGTAGTCGACGCCAGAGAGGTCCTCGACGTCCTGCCCGACGACCTTGACGTCGAACGGCAGGCCCTTGGCCCAGTCCAGGCGCAGCCGCGGCGCCATGCCCCACGGGTTCTGCTTCTGCTCGAGGTTCTTGAACAGCCCGTTCAGCTCGTTCGGGAAGGCCGACTCGATGAGCACCTGGTAGCGGCGCATGTCGACGATCTCGTCGACGTGCTCGATGTCGACCGGGCACTGCTCGACGCAGGCGCCGCACGTGGTGCAGGACCACAGCACGTCCTGGTCGATCACCGCGTCCGGACCGTGCGGTCGGTATGCCGTGAGCGGGCTCGCGATGTCGTAGCCGGTCTCGCCCACGAGCGACGCGGTCGCAGCGGCGGCCATGCTCGCGTCGGACAGGCCACTGCCGGACTCGCGTGCCTGCTCCCCGGCGAGCAGCCACGGAGCCTTCGCGCTGGCGTGGTCACGCAGCGCCATGACGAGCAGCTTGGGGGACAGCGGCTTGTCGGTGTTCCACGCCGGGCACTGGCTCTGGCACCGCCCGCATTCGGTGCAGGTGGAGAAGTCGAGCAGGCCCTTCCATGTGAAGTGCTCGACCGCGCCCACCCCGAGCGCGGCGTCCTCGTCGAGCTCCTCGATGCTCTCGAAGTCGACCGGTTGACCGTGGATCCGGATCGGCTGCAGCTCAGCGAGCGAGGTCCGGCCGTCGGCGTGGCGCTTGTAGAAGATGTTGAAGAAGGCGAGGAAGCGGTGCCATGCGACGCCCATCGTCGGGACCAGCGCGATGGTGATCATCCACGCGAACGAGATGAGGATCTTGACCGCGGCCACGACGACGATCGCATTCTCCAGGGCCGACACGGACAGGCCGGCGAGGACCTCGCCGATGAAGAAGGTCATCGGGAAGTGCACGACGTCGGCACTGGCCCCACCTGTCGTGGTCCCGCTGGCGGCCAGTGCATACTCGAGCCCGCGCAGGAGCAGGATGCACACGGTCACGCCGAGAATCGTCAGCTCCACGTAGTACGCCTGCCAGAACGTGGACCCGAAGAACCGCGAACGGCGCCCGCCCACGCCGGTGGCGCCCCGGGGATGCTCACGCTGGCGGATCGCCATCAGCACGAGGATCCCGACCAGCCCGGTCCACGCGAACAGCTCCGTCACCCACTCGTAGGGCGGGAAGTGCCCGATGAGGGGAAGCCCGAACTCCGGTGTGAAGAGCTGGCCGAAGGCGTGCACCAGGGTCAGGAACAGCACGCCGAAGGAGATCATCGTGAACCAGTGCGCGACGGCGACAACCGGCAGGCGCGACATCCGGGTGTGTCCGAGAGACTCGCGCAGCAACGTCAGCGACCTGACCCCCCTGTCGTTCGAACGGTGCTCGGGCTGGCCCAGTGCGAAGGTGGCGACGAGGAGGCCGACCGCCTTGGCCAGCAGGGCCACGCCGGTCAGCGCCACCGCCAGGCACACGGCCACCGCGACGTACTGAAGGGCGCTCATGCCCGAACTCTACTGAGCGGAATATCCACCGGACCGGGTCGGTTGTCGCTCGCAGCAGGCCGTCACCACTCCCCGATCACCGCAGAGGTTGAGACATGCCGATCTATGACGATGTCACCGCGCTCGTCGGCAACACCCCCCTGGTCCGGATCAACCGGCTCATCCCCGACTCGAGGGCAACCGTCCTCGGCAAGCTCGAGTTCTACAACCCGGCGCACTCGGTCAAGGACCGTATCGGCGTGGCCATCGTCGATGCCGCCGAGCAGTCCGGTGAGCTCGAGCCGGGCGGGACGATCGTCGAGGCGACGTCCGGCAACACCGGCATCGCCCTGGCGATGGTCGGGGCAGCCCGCGGCTACCGCGTCGTGCTGACCATGCCGGAGAGCATGTCCAAGGAGCGGCGGGTGCTGCTGCGTGCCTTCGGCGCCGAGCTCATCCTCACGGACCCGGCGCTCGGCATGAAGGGGGCGGTCGACAGGTCCGAGGAGGTCGCCAAGGAGCGCGGGGGGATCCTCGCCCGGCAGTTCGCCAACGAGGCCAACCCGGAGATCCACCGCCGCACCACGGCCGAGGAGATCTGGAAGGACACCGACGGCGGTGTCGACGTCGTCGTCGCGGGCATCGGGACCGGCGGCACCATCACCGGCGTGGGCCAGGTCCTCAAGGCACGCAAGCCCAGCGTGCAGATGGTCGCGGTCGAGCCCGCCGAGTCCGCGATCCTCAACGGCGGGAAGCCGGGCCCGCACAAGATCCAGGGGATCGGCGCGAACTTCGTGCCGGAGATCCTCGACCGCAGCATCTACGACGAGGTCATCGACATCGACGCGGAGACCTCCGTGCAGTGGGCCCGTCGCGCCGCCACGGAGGAGGGTCTGCTCGTCGGGCTCTCCTCCGGCGCCGCCCTGGCCGCCGCCGCGCAGGTCGCCGCCCGCCCGGAGAGCGAGGGGAAGACCATCGTCGTCATCATCCCGAGCTTCGGGGAGCGCTACCTGTCCACCATCCTGTTCGAGGGCCTGCTCGACTGATGGCCTCGCACTGGCGGACCACGGCGAGGACCGCCCGGGACGCCATCCTCGAGGACCTCGACGCCGCCATCGCCCGGGACCCGGCCGCCGGGTCCCGGCGTGAGGCGTTCCTCACCTCCCCGGGACTGCACGCGATCTGGGGGTACCGCCTGGCACACCGCATCTGGCAGCACCCGGCATACCGGCTGCCTGCGAGGGTGCTGTCCCACGTCACGCGAGCCGTGACAGGAGTGGAGATCCACCCCGGGGCGACGATCGGCCGGCGGTTCTTCATCGACCACGGGATGGGGGTCGTCATCGGCGAGACCGCCGAGGTCGGTGACGACGTCATGCTGTACCACGGAGTGACGCTGGGCGGCCGGTCGCTGCGCCGGGTCAAGCGGCACCCGACCGTGGGCAGCCGCGTCACCGTCGGCGCCGGGGCGCAGGTCCTCGGACCGGTCACCATCGGCGACGACGTCCAGATCGGTGCGAACTCCGTCGTCGTCAAGGATGTCCCGGCCGGCGCCGTGGCCGTCGGCATCCCGGCACAGGTCCGCGCGCCGGTGCCCGGCCTGGAGCCCGAGGAGCTGCTGGACCACAGTCCGGCCATCTGGATTTGACGCCGGGAACGGGTCGCAGCCGGTGTGGCCCGCGCTAGTGGTCCCCGGTGCGGCTGGTGAGCCGGCGCGCCTTGAGCACGGTGTCCCGGATGGTGACCGTGCGCCCCTCCGGGTCGGAGGTCGAGCGCCCCCGGGCCTCGCCGGTGACGATCTCCCACTCGGTGTCGAGGGCGTCAAGAGTGGCCGCGACCTCCTGGGCCGTGAAGAACAGCTCCGGCACTCGTGGTCGGCGGGCGGTCGTGCGCAGGTCCGAAGGGTGATGGCCGACGATGAGGAGGATGCCGCCGGGGGCGACCGAGGCCGCGAGCCCACGGTGCAGCAGCTCGCGCTGGGGTGTGGGTAACTGCATGAACTGCGCCGAGACCAGGTCGTATGCCGTGGGCGAGATCCACGAGGTCCCGTCCTCGCACACCCAGGCGATCCGCTCCCCCACCTCGGGGCCGACCTGGTGCGCCTGCGCGGCGCCCCGCTGCAGGGCGACGGTGGAGATGTCGATGGCCGTGACCCGCCAACCGCGCTCGGCCAGCCAGATGGCGTCCGCCCCCTCCCCGCACCCGACGTCGAGCGCGGTTCCCGGGCTGATGTCGGCGGCCTCCGCGACGAGGATCGGGTTGGGTCGACCGCTCCAGACGGCGCTGGCCGAGCGATAGCGCTCGTCCCAGAACGCCTGGTCAGGTATGCCGTGCGCCAGGTGGTCCACGTGCTGGCTCGGTGAGTCTCCAGCCGGGTGCTGGGAAGCCCTGCCGCCGTCTGGGCTCCCACCGGGTCCCGTCGCCATACCCGCAGATGATGTCCGTCTCGCAACGGCTTGACAAGGCCGTTGCCTGCGGCCGGCTGCGCGCTGGCGGACCCCGAACGGCTAGGGTTCTGCGATCGGGAGGGCTCGCCTAGTGGCCGATGGCGGCGGTCTTGAAAACCGCTATGGGTTTGCGCCCATCGTGGGTTCGAATCCCACGCCCTCCGCTGTGTGATGTCTCAGGACATCGGGGGGCGTCGACCGTCATGCCGTCGCCGTGCTGCCCAGGACCGGTGTGAGGCAGGATGTCCGGGTGAGCGAGGGACCCGTAGTGCTCGAGCTGTCGCGGCCCACGCCGCTCGTCCTCCGGGGTCGGGCCTTCGACGCGGCGCACCCGGCCGTCATGGCCGTCATCAACCTGACGAGTGACTCGTTCTTCGCCGGGAGCCGCCATCCCGACCTCGGTTCTGCCAGGGACGCCCTCGCGAGGGCGGTGGACGACGGCGCCGACATCATCGACGTCGGGGGGGTCCGCGCGGGCCAGCGGGGCGCTGCCGTCTCCCCGGAACAGGAGATCGCCCGGGTGCTCCCATTTCTCGGGCACGCGCGCTCGCGGTATCCGGACGTGATCCTCAGCCTCGACACCTGGCGCGCCGAGGTGGCGCAGGCGGCGGCGCCGGTGGGACTGGACCTGGTCAACGACACCTGGGCCGGCCATGACGAGGACCTGCTCCACGTCGCAGTTCAGGTCGGCGCGGGCATCGTCGTCTCGCACACCGGCGGGCTGGCCCCCCGGACCGACCCGGTGGGCGTCAGCTACGGCTCCGACCCCCTCGACGTCGTGCACGCGGTGCTGCGGGCCCTTCGCGCCGGCGCCGACACGGCATACCGGGCCGGTATGCCGCGCACCCGGACCCTGCTCGACCCGACCCTCGACTTCGGGAAGACCACGCAGCACTCGCTGCAGTTGCTGCGCCACACGGCGGACATCGTCGCGCTGGGCCATCCCGTCCTGCAGGCGCTGTCCCGCAAGGACTTCATCGGGGAGAGCCTGGACCTGCCGCCGGGCGAACGGCTCGAGGGGAGCCTGGCCGCCGCCGCTGTCGCCGGCTGGCTCGGGGCCACCGTGTTCCGCACCCACGACGTCCGGGCCACGAGGCGCCTGGTGGACATGGTGGCGACCATCCGCGGGGACCGCGCACCCGTGCTCTCCACCCGTGGAGCTGGCCCACCGGAGACGTCGGGGTGAGACTGCCGTGGCCCCCAGCCCCGGAGCGTGCTACCCTCTGCGCGGTTGCAGTTGCAGTTCCTCGCAGGTCGAAGAAGTCAGCCCGCTGCAGTTCGTCGCAGCGGGCTCGTTTTTTCAGCACAACGGGCATGTCCCGGTTTTGTGGGGGTAGGACGGCAGCCGGGGGTCCATGAAGTGTGGTCTCCCTTGGCTTAACAGAGAGAGTAATTCCCCATGGCACAGGGCACCGTGAAGTGGTTCAACGCCGAGAAGGGCTTCGGTTTCATTGCTCAGGACGGCGGCGGCCCCGACGTCTTCGTGCACTACTCGGCCATCGAGACGAACGGCTACCGTTCGCTCGACGAGGCGCAGCGTGTCGAGTTCGAGGTCACCCAGGGTCCGAAGGGCCCCCAGGCTGACAACGTTCGTCCGCTCTGACCTCAGGCGCGAGACGAAGCGCAACTGACTCAGACGTCAGCGAAGGGCCCCCGGACTCGTCCGGGGGCCCTTCGTCGGTCCCGGCCCCCGTCTCTCAGCAAGCGTCCCGGACGTCGATGAGGACGTCGGCCGACGGGTTCACGGACGTCGTCGTGCTCGTCGCCGTGCTCGTCGTCGTGGTGGGTGTCGTGGTCCGGGACCGGGTGGAGGACCTCGACGGGGCGGTCGGGGAGGCGGTGGAGGTGGTCGAGGCAGTGGTCGCCGTGTCCGTCGGGGTGCTGCCCGCCGCCGGGACGGGCGCCAGCGCGGTACGGATCATCAGGCGGATGTCGGCGAAGTCGGGGTTGGCCGGTGAGATATTGCGGCTGGTGAACGTCAGCGAGCTGATCGTGCCCTTCTTCATCCGCTGGACGAGCTCGACCCAGGCCGGGAGGTCCTCGGCAGCGACGTCCGTCTTGATGTTGTCCTTGGCCACCTTCGCCAGCTCCGGGTACTTGGCGAGCATCATCACCGGGTTGACCTGGTCGAGGATGATGCCGACCATGCATCGCTGGCGGCGCATCCGGCTGTAGTCGTCGGACAGGACCCGGGACCGGGCGTACCACAGCGCGTGATAGCCGTCGAGGCGCTGCTTGCCGATCTCCACCCAGCCGGTCACCCCGGTGAGTCGTCCCGCGGAGTCGATGCGTCCGCCGATCGGCAGACGCTCCTTGACGTCGACGACCACACCGCCCATGGCGTCGACCAGAGCCTGGAAACCGGCGAGGTCGATGACCGTCGTGTAGTCCAGGCGCAGCCCGGTGATCTCCTGGATGACGCCGTGGATCGTCGTCAAGCCGGGGTTGGGATCGTTCTTGAACAGCTCCTTGCGGTTCTCCGCCTCGGCCCACACCGCGTTGAGCAGGCACTCGCTGCCGCAGTTGTAGCCGTTGGGGTAGAGCTTGTAGAGCGGGTTGTCCTTGGGGAAGGGCACTCTCTCGAGGTTGCGCGGGATGCCGAAGAGGACGGTGTTGCCCGTCCTGGTGTCGATGCTGGCAACGATCATCGAGTCGGTCCGCACACCGGTCCGGTCGTCGCCCGCGTCGGAGCCGAGCAGCAGCACGTTGACGCGGGGGACCTTCTTCCAGGGGTCGTCGCTGTTCTTCTGCGGCCGCGACGCCGTCGGACCGCTTGGTGGCGTCGCGCCGCCCTTGCCGTCGAAGACGATGCTGACGACGTCGCGCTGGATCGTGGAGTAACGCACGACCTCGACGGTCGGCAACGCGACCGCCAGGCACATGACCGCGGTGAAGGCCTGCAGTCCCAGCCGCTGGGCGCCGTCGACATCGACGGGCTCGGTGCCCCTGTTGGTGAGGACGATCGAGAAGACCCAGAGCAGTGCGCCGAAGACGGCGGCTCCCGAGGCGGCGACGAGCAGGTCGGGTCGCACCGCGAGCTCGAGCACCGCGTTGACCGGTCCCTTGAGCAGGACGTACCCCGCTGCGGTCATGAGGGCGGCGACAAAGCAGGTGAGCAGAACCCAGCCGAAACGGTGGTAGCGGGTGCGTATCAGACCGGCGCCCGGCACGATGGTGCCGAGCGCGGTGAGGGCAACGGAGCGCCGGACCTGGTGCTGCAGCTCGCGACGGCGCCGGGTACGGGCTCCCTGCGGCGGCCGCGCGGGTCGGTCCTCACCAGCCATCAAGCACCCTTCGTTCATCGGCACTCGCCGATCCGGCGCTCCCACATTGTGCACCCTCGCCCGGGGCAGGCTCTCCTATGACATCCTGCTGACGTCCTCGTGGCGTGGTCGGTTGTCATGGTTTTGGCCAACAGCCGCGCCCGCCGGTAGCCTGTGCAGGCTCCCGCCGCCCGTACCGGCTGGTGCTGGAGGCGTCGCATAGTGGCCTAGTGCGCCCGCCTGCTAAGCGGGTTGGGGGTAACACCCCTCGCGGGTTCAAATCCCGCCGCCTCCGCGTTCCGTGAGGGTTCAGCCCGTCGGCTGGGCCCTCACGTCAGGCGTGGCCCGCGTCGAGCGACGCTCAGGACGCGCCGACGGGGAGCACGACCGAGAACGTCGTGTTCCCCGGGGAGCTCTTCAGCTCGACGGCGCCGCCGTGGGCCTGGACAACCGCGGCGACGATCGACAGGCCGAGTCCGGTACTCCCCGCGGCGCGGTTCCGAGAGCCGTCACCACGTGCGAACCGCTGGAAGACGTTGTGCTGCAACGACTCTGGCACTCCGGGTCCATCATCACTCACAGTGAGCCGCACCTGCCGCCCCTCCGGGGTGATCCTCGTCCGGACGGTCGTCCCCGCCGCCGTGTGGGTGCGGGCGTTCGCGAGCAGGTTGGCGACGATCTGGTGCAGCCGGGCCGGGTCGCCGCGGACCTCGACGGCCTCCGCCGGCACGTCGAGCTCCCAGCGGTGGTCCGGGGCAGCGGCGTGGGCGTCGCTCACCGCGTTGACCACCATCTCCGAGAGGTCGACCGGGACCCTGTCGAGGGGTCGCCCGGCGTCGAGTCGGGCCAGCAGCAGCAGGTCGTCGACGAGCGAGGACATCCGGATCGCCTCGGACTCGACCCGGGCGAGCGCGTGGCTGACCCCCGGGGGCACGGGCTCCTGCTCCCGCCGGGTCAGCTCGGCGTAGCCGCGGATGGACGCCAGCGGGGTGCGCAGCTCGTGGCTGGCATCCGCGACGAACTGTCGCACCCGCTGCTCGCTCTGGTGGCGGGCGTTGAGCGCGTCGTTGACGTGGTCGAGCATCTCGTTGAGCGCTGCCCCGACCTGCCCGACTTCGGTGCGGGCGTCGGTGTCGGCCGCAGGAACGCGTTCGGCGAGGGCGACCTGGCCGGAGGCGAGAGGCAGCTGGGAGACGTGGGTGGCCGTGGCGGCGACGCGCCGTAGTGGGATGAGGCTGCGGCGAACCAGCCACGTGCCGCCCACACCGACGGCGAGCAGGCCCAGCGCCGCGCTGGTGAGGACGAACGCCACCATCCGACCGACCGTGTGCTGCTGCGGTCCGAGCGGGAGGCCGACGATGACGGTGTCACCCTGCTGGCTCAGCCCGGCGACCACACGGTACGTGCCGGCAGTCCCGCCGAGGTCGATGTTGCGGGGCTGGCGGCCGAGAGCGGCACCCAGCAGCGTGGCGACCTGGCTCTGGGTCAGGGCCGCCGGGGCGCCGGTACTGTCGGTGACGAAGTTGTCCCGCACTCCGAGTCCCGGCCGGAGGGTGAGACGCAGCCCCTCGATCCCCGGGCCCCGCTGGCGGCCGGCGTTCGCCGGCGGGTTCCCGGTGTCCGGAGGCGGCCGGTCGAAGTAGCGGGCAAGCTGTTCGTCGGTCTGCCCCGTCAGGAAGCTGTTGAGGGCGAACACCGTGGCGGCGCCGGTGAAGAGGGTGATGACCGCGAAGAGGGCCACCATCGAGGCGACGAGCTTCGCGCGCAGGGTCCACGTCGATGGGGCCACCCACCTGGGGCGGCGGGCGCTGGTCGGGGACAGAGACCGGCTCATGGGCCCAGCCCGTCAGACCGTGGGCTTGATGACGTAGCCGACACCGCGCATCGTGTGGATCATCGGCTCGTAGCCGGCGTCGATCTTCTTGCGGAGGTAGGAGATGTAGAGCTCGACGACGTTGGCCTGGCCGCCGAAGTCGTAGTTCCAGACCCGGTCGAGGATCTGCGCCTTGGACAGCACCCGCCTGGGGTTGCGCATCAGGTAGCGCAGGAGCTCGAACTCGGTGGCGGTGAGCTGGATCGCCCGCCCGGCACGGGTCACCTCGTGGCCGTCCTCGTCGAGGGTCAGGTCGCCGACGACGAGCAGCGGGCTGTCCTCGTCGCTCTCGATGACGGCGGTCCGGCGCATCAGGGCCCGCAAGCGGGCCACGACCTCCTCGAGGCTGAACGGCTTGGTGACGTAGTCGTCCCCTCCGGCCGTCAGCCCGGCGATGCGGTCCTCGACGGCGTCACGGGCGGTGAGGAACAGCACCGGGATTCGGTCGTTGTTCTGGCGCATCCGTCGCAGCACCTCGAGACCGTCCATGTCGGGCAGCATCATGTCGAGAGCGACCGCGTCCGGCTCGAACTCGCGGGCGGCGCGGACCGCCGCCATGCCGGAGGAGGCGGCGCGGACGTCCCACCCCTCGTAGCGCAGCGCCATGCTCAGCAGCTCGGTGAGGTTGTGCTCGTCGTCGACGACGAGCACGCGTGGCGGCGTGCCGTCGGGACGCCGCAGGCGCTGGGCCTTGGCCGCGGAGGTGCTCATGGTGACAGTGAAGCCCTCCTTCTCTTGGATCCAGTATGCGGTCGCTGTGCAGTTCCTGTGAAGTATCTATGCATAGCCTTGCAACGCAAACTAGTTTGTGATACAAAGTTGCCATGGATGCAGACGAGTCGACGTCCTTCGCGCCGCAGGATGCGCTGAAGGTCCTGGACCAGCAGACTTCCCGGGCCACGAGCGAGTTCTGCTTCAACGAGAACCTTCTGTATGCCGTCTGGGGGGTGTGCTACTCCCTCGGCTTCCTTCCGCTCGCCCTCTCCGTCGGGCCGGCACGGCTGGTCGGCCTGCCGTTGGGCACGGCTCTCGGCATCCTCTTCGCCTTCCTGGCAGCCGGCATCGTCGTCTCGGCGCTGTTGTCCGTGCGGGCAACCAGAGGAACCCGAGGGGCAAGTTCCGTCCAGGGGAGGATGTACGGGCTCGCTTGGTGCCTGTCATTCCTGGGGGTCTTCGGAGTCGGCCACCGTCTGGGCCCCTCCACCCTGGGTCCGGACGAGACCGGGCTGGTCATCAACGGGATCTCGATGATGCTCACGTCCGCGCTGTTCATGGCAGGAGGGGCGATCTGGCGGGACGTGCGCCAGTTCGTCGTCGGTCTTTGGATCTCGGTGGTGACCACCCTCGCACTCATCCTCGGTCTCCCGGCGTACTACTGGCTCATGTCGCTGCTCGTGGGCGGCGGCCTGTTCATCGCCACGGTGGTGCACGGCCCTGCTCAGCGGATGCTCATCCGGAACCGAGCGCGCGTGCCGGCAAAGGGCTGACGTTCATGCCCGACGGCACCCCCAGGCTCGCCGTGCTACCCGACCTCGACCCGGTCATCCACGCAGAGGCACGGTTGCGGGTCGTTGCGACCCTCGCCGCGATGGCCAACGGTGACCAGATCTCGTTCCCCAGACTCCAGGAGATACTCGGAATGACCGCCGGGAACCTGTCCACGCACAACCGCAAACTCGAGGACGCCGGCTACGTTCAGATCACCAAGACGATCGCTGGTCGTTCGTCCGCGACGTTTTTGGAGCTGACGGACCTCGGCAGGGCCGCGTTCGCCCAGTACCGGCGCGCGCTCGCGGCGCTGCTGACAAGCCCGGACGGCACGTATCATGCGCACTCCGAGGACGCATGAGTGCCTCGGCGACCGTCGCCGCCGCTATGGGGGTGAGCAAGTCCTTCGGTGGGCAACTGGCCCTCGACGACGTCTCCCTCGAGGTCACGGCGGGCGAGGCCGTCGGACTGCTCGGGCCGAACGGAGCGGGCAAGACCACCCTCATCTCGCTTCTGACCGGACTGCGCCGCCCGGACGCGGGGAGGGTCACCCTGCTCGGCGGCATGCCGACCGACCCGGTCGCGCGGCTGGGACTGGGTGTGACGCCCCAGGCAACTGCTGTCCCCGCCTCGCTCAGGGTCCGCGAGATCGTCGCCCTCGTCTCCGCGCACTTTCCGGATGCGCGCCCCTGTCCGGGCCTGCTGGAGGAGTTCGGTCTCACGGAGGTGGCCGACAGGCAGTCCGGCGGCCTGTCCGGTGGACAGCAGCGGCGTCTGCTTGTCGCACTGGCCCTGGTCGGGCGACCTCGGATCGTCCTCCTCGACGAGCCGACCACCGGGCTCGATGTCGAAGCCCGCGAGACGCTGTGGGCGGCACTGCACCGCTTTCGCGCCGGTGGCGGCACCTTGGTCATCACGAGCCACTACCTTGCCGAGATCGAGGCACTCGCCTCGAGGGTCGTCGTCATGGACCGGGGCCGGATCATCGCGGATGGAACGGTTGCCCAGATCCGCAGACACGTCGAGCTTCGCCACGTCTCCCTGGTCACCTCGGCGACCGTGGCCGTGCTCAGCACGCTACCTGGCGTCGTCTCGGTCGAGTCGCCGGTGACGCAGTCATCGGCCGACGGCGTGACGCGCATCGCCCCCCGCGACGCGGACGCGGCGGTTCGCGCTCTGATCCGCGCGGACATCCCCTTCGCCAACCTCGAGGTCCACGGCGCGACGCTTGAGGAAGCCTTCCTTGCTCTGACCGCCACGGCGCCGAGGCCGGGGGAGAGACCTTGACCAACACCACGGATGCCGCCCAGGCACCGACCACCGACGAGCGGGTCCTCCTGCCCGGTCGGGCACGCGTCACACTCGCGCACACCCGCGCCCAGGTCCTGGAGCTGACGCGGACCCCGATCGCGATCATCTCGACGACGATCTTCCCGACGATGGCGTTCCTCTTCTTCGTCCTGCCGCAGCAGGAGGTGACCAGGGACCCGATCGCATCCCTTGTCGTCGTGGCCCAGCTGGGGATGTTCGGGGTGATGTCGTCCTACCTCTTCGGCTACGGCATCG
>JBPCOG010000314.1:0-3786 GCA_051000455.1 Lapillicoccus sp.
TCGCCGGCGCGAGCGCCGAGATCGACCGGGTCCAGCAGATGGGCGGCGCCGTCGCGGCCATCGAGTCGGGCTACATGAAGTCGGCCCTCGTCGCCTCGCACGCGGCCCGGCGCCAGCGCATCGAGTCGGGCGAGGACGTCGTCGTCGGCGTCAACCGGTTCACCGGGACCGAGCCGAACCCGTTGACCGCCGACCTCGACACGGCCGTCCAGACGGTCGACCCGGCGGTGGAGCAGGCGGCCGTGAGTGCGGTGCAGCGCTGGCGCGCCGAGCGCGACGCCGACCCGGCACGACGGGAATTGGCGCTCGCCGCCGGGGAGCGGCTCAGCTCGGACGCCGCCTCCGGGGTGAACCTCGTGCCGGCCACCCTCGCGTGCGCCCGCGCCGGGCTGACCACCGGGGAGTGGTCCCAGGTGCTGAGGGAGCAGTTCGGCGAGTACCGGGCTCCCACCGGGGTCTCCGTCTCGGTCGGTGCCGGGGGCCCGCAGGCAGGGGAGGCGCTGACCAGGGTCCGCGAGGAGGTCAGGGGCACCGGTGCCGAGCTCGGCACCCGGCTGCGGGTGCTCGTCGGCAAGCCCGGCCTCGACGGCCACAGCAACGGCGCGGAGCAGGTGGCCGTCCGGGCCCGGGACGCGGGCTTCGAGGTCGTCTACCAGGGGATCCGCCTCACCCCCGCCCAGATCGTCGCGGCAGCCGTGGCGGAGGACGTGCACCTCGTCGGCCTGTCGATCCTCTCGGGTTCGCACATGCAGCTCGTGCCGGAGGTCCTGGCCGGACTCGCGGCGGCAGGGTTGACGGACGTGCCGGTCGTCGTCGGCGGGATCATCCCCGAGTCCGACGCGGCCGCGCTGAGGTCACAGGGCGTCGCGGCGGTCTTCACCCCGAAGGACTTCGGCCTCAACGACATCATGGGCGAGCTCGTCCGGCTCATCCGGCAGGCCCGCGGGCTGAGCGTGGACCGGGAACCGGCCACCGCCGGCTGACCCCGGGTACGGCCGGGGGCGCCCCACCGCTCAGCGGGCCGCCCCGCCACTGCGCGCAGGTTCGTGCTCCTCGCGCACGGCATACCCTCTGCGAGGTGCACGAACCTTCGCGAGGTGAGCAGACCGGCATGGGCCGACCGGACCGAACAGCGCCAGGTGCCCGACCTCAGGCCGTCCCGGTGGCCGCCGCGCGCCGCGCGTCAGCGGCCGCCCCCAGCGAGCCGTCGGCGCCCCGGTGGGCCGCGCCCACCCCGCCGAAGAACATCGACCCCCGCGGATGGACGACGGTGGGCAGCCCCGCCTGCGCGGCGGCCTCGAGCTCCTCGTCCTGCTCGACCTCGGCCCGCACCGAGCCGTCGTCGAGCACCCGTACGTGCACCCGTGGGGCGTCGATCGCCTCCTGGAGCCCGGCGCCCACCAGGGTGTGCCGGGCGAGCACCTGCATCAGCGCGGTGGTGATCCGGTCCGCCCCGGGAGAGCCGATGGCAAGGGCCCGGCCCGCCGACGCCCGCCCCACGCTGGGCGCCATGTTCGAGGCGAGCCGGGTGCCCGGTTCGAGGACGTGCAGGCCCCGACGGTTGAGCTCGGGCTCCCCGAGGGAGTTGTTGAGCAGCAGGCCGGTCCCGGGGACCGTGGCCCCCGACCCGTAGCCGGCCGAGGCGGTGATCGCACAGGCCATCCCGTCGGCGTCGACGACGGACACGTGGGCGGTCGAGGACGAGGTCGACAGCCCGGCGAGCCCTCGGGTCCGGACGAGCTCGAGCAGCGTCCGGCCGTCCTGCTCGAGGTCGACGGAGTGGTCGTGCACCCGGTGCCGGTAGCTGAGCACGGTCCGCTGGATCTCGATGACGTCCGCCCAGGTGAACCGGGCCCGCCGGACGAGCTCCCCGAGCATGACGGCCAGCAGCGGGCCGCCGACCGACGGCGGCGGGTTCGTCGCGAGGTCCCAGTCCCCGGCACGCAGGCGCAGCGCAGGTCGCAGCACTGCCCGGTATGCCGCGAGGTCCTCCGCCGTGACGAGGCCGCCGCGCTCGCGCATGTCGGCGGCGATGCGCTCGGCGATGTCCCCGGTGTAGAGATCCCCGGGACCCGCCTGCCCGATGTGGGCGAGGGCGTCGGCGAGGTTGGGGTCGACCACGACGTCGCCGGTGCGCAGCGGGGTCCCGTCGGGTCCACCGAGCAGCGCCGCGGTCTCGGCGTCCCAGGCGAAGACGCTCTGGCCCGTGACCGCGAGATACCCCGACGCGGCGGAGCCGAGGTGGTACCCGCCCCGGCACAGGTCGACCGCCGGCGCCATGACCTCGGCCCAGGGCAGGCGCCCGTGCCTGCGGTGCGCGAGGCCAAGCGCGGCGAAGGCGCCGGGGGTCGCGACCGAGCCGTGCCCGGCATACATCGTCAGGCCGCCCCCGTAGGCGGTGGTGACCTCCCGCAGCCCCTGCCCGAAGCGCTCCGCCGGCAGCCCCCGACCCGGCATCTCGACGTTGCCGTCGACGACCTCCGGCTCCGCGTCGACCGGCCAGACGCTGACGAAAGCCCCGCCGAGGGGGCTGACCACCCCCGGCTCCGAGCTCATCGCGACGACCATCGCCGCGGCGGCCCCGTCCACCGCGCTGCCGCCGGCCCCGACGAGATCGAGCCCCGCCTGCACCGCGGGCGGGGAGGTGGCGGCTACGGCGGACCTCACGTGGACGATTGTGCCGGTCCCCTGTCAGAACAGCCGCGCGGCCACGTCGTCGATGCCGCGCAGGGCGTCGTAGTCGAGCACGAGGCAACGGATCCCTCGATCCTCGGCGAGCACCCGTGCCTGGGGCCTGATCTCCTGCGCCGCGAGGACGCCGAGGACGGGCGCCAGGTGCGGGTCCCGGTTCATCAGCTCGAGGTAGCGCGTGAGCTGCTCCACGCCGTCGATGCCCCCGCGCCGCTTGATCTCCACGGCAACGTGGCCGCGGTCCGCGTCACGGCAGAGGATGTCGACCGGGCCGATGGCCGTCATGTGCTCCCGGCGCACGAGCGTGTAACCCGGTCCCAGGGTGTGGATGTGCTCGGCGAGCAGGCTCTGCAGGTGCGCCTCGACCCCGTCCTTGACGAGACCGGGGTCGACTCCGAGCACGTGCGTCGAGTCGTGCAGGACCTCGTGGATCCGCACCCGGAGCCGGTCGTCGGACCTCGCGTGCCGGACCACCCACACGACGGTCACCCCGTCAGCCACGTCGGAGGGCTCGGGGCCGGCCTCGGCCATCGCGCAGGGCGGCGACATCCAGTTCAGCGGCTTGTAGGACCCGCCGTCGCTGTGGACGAGGACCGAACCGTCGGCCTTGACCAGCAGCAGCCGGGTGGCCAGGGGAAGGTGCGCCTGCAGCCGGCCCTCGTAGTCGACACTGCAGCGGGCAATGACGAGTCGCACGAGAGGGCAGCCTAACGGCCTCGGCGCCCGCCGAGGTGGCCCCGGGCAAAGCCCCGTGGGTGCCCGGTCAGCGTCGCACCGGCGTCGAGGCCTGCGCGGGGACCTCCGCCCGCCCGGCGAGGACGAGGCAACCGCCGAGGGTCGCGAGGAAGCCGAGGACGCAGACGAGGACGAATCCGGGCCGCACGGCGTCACCGAGCCAGAGCAGCCCGACCGCCGCCGGCACCACCGTCTCCATGCCTACGGTGACCGCCGCCACGGCGGTGACGTGGCCCCGCTCGAGCGCCAGGCCGTGGCAGGCCAGCGAGGCGAGCGCGTAGCCGACGAGCGCCCACCCGAGCGGGTCGCCGACGACGTGCCACCACGGCTGCGGCACCTCGATGACCCGGGGGGCGATGC
>JBPCOG010000228.1:0-1023 GCA_051000455.1 Lapillicoccus sp.
GACGACCCCGAGGGCGTCGTCCTCGTCATGCACGGGGGAAAGGTGCGCAGCGAGCGAGCAGCCCGGTGGGGCAGCCTTCCCGTCATCCGCATGCTGCCGATCAGCAAGTCCATCGCCCGGCACGGGAAGGGTCGTCTCGCGGTCGTCCGTCTGCGGTATGCCGTGCGGGGGTGGAACGGCCAGAGCGCCAGCCCCCTGAGGGACGCCGCAGCGACACTGGATCACATCTCTGCCCGCTACCCAGGCGTGCCCGTCGCGCTGGTCGGTCACTCGATGGGCGGCCGCGTCGCCCTCATGCTCGCCGGCGACCCCCGGGTCCGGGCCATCGTCGGCCTGGCGCCGTGGATCGAGCGAACGGACCGCTTCCCCCTGCCGCCGGGCCAACGGCTGCTCATCCTGCACGGCCTGTCCGACCGGATCACCGACCCGCGGGCCAGCCGCCTCCTGGTGGAGTCGCTGCGCGCGGGGGGGCACATCGCGTCGTTCGTCGGTCTCGCGCGCGAGAAGCACGCGATGGTTCTGCGCTACCGTGACTGGGACGAGCTGACGAACGGCTTCATCGAGGCGGCCCTCGTGCACGAGACAACGACGACCCGCCTCTCCGAGCTGGCCGCCATCGCCAGCCGGGCCACCCGGGAGGGTCACGTCACGCTGGTCTGAATCCGTCTCCGTTCCGTATCCGTTTCGTAAGGGTGCAGGTCCTCCTCCTCGGGTTAGGTTGGTCGGCATGATCCGCTTCGACTCGGTGACGAAGCAGTACGGTGAGGCAGTAGCGGTCGACGACCTGTCCCTGGAAGCGCCCTCCGGCAAGATCACCGTGCTCGTCGGCCCCTCCGGATGCGGCAAGACGACCACACTGCGGATGGTCAACCGGATGATCATCCCCACCGCCGGCGCGATCTGGCTCGACGACCAGGACACCTCCAAGCTCGACGAGGCGCAGCTGCGACGGGGCATCGGCTACGTCATCCAGCACGCCGGGCTCTTCCCGCACCGCACCGTCGTCGACAACATCGCCACCGT
>JBPCOG010000225.1:0-6936 GCA_051000455.1 Lapillicoccus sp.
ACGTCAGACAGCTCTGGCAGGACTCGCTGGCCCCCGCGTTCTCAAAGGCCAACCCCGGCTACAGCGTGACCGTGAACCTCGACCTCCATGGCGCGCACGACTCGCAGACCATGGCGAAGCTCACCAGCGCCGCCCAAAAGAACAAGGACCCCAGCTTCGACCTGGTCGATGGCGGGTTCGTCACGCAGGCAGCCGGGGCGGGACTGCTCACCCCCGTCTCGACGAGCAACCTGCCGGGCATGGCGGACGTGCCCGAGAAGACGGTGAAGGCAGGGGGAAACGGCGGCATCCCCTACCGTGGTTCGTCCGTGCTGATGGCCTACGACTCCAAGACGGTGCCGACGCCGCCCAAGACCCTGGATGAGGTGCTCGCCTGGATCAAGGCGAACCCCGGCAAGTTCACGTACAACACACCGAACTCCGGCGGCTCCGGCCAGTCGTTCGTGGCGACGGTGCTGGACAAGTTCGTCCCGGCCGAGGACCGCGCAAAGATGGAAACCAGCTACGCCAAGGACCTGGAGAAGAACTGGGACCAGGGCTTCGCGCTGCTGGCGAGTCTCAACCCGTACATCTACCAGAAGGGCGTCTACCCCAACGGCAACGACCAGGTCCTCTCGCTGCTGGCCAGCGGCCAGATCTCGATGGCGCCGGTCTGGTCCGACCAGTTCATCAACGGACAGAAGAACGGGCAGATCCCAGCAACCGCGAGGTACACCCAGATCTCCAACCCGTCTCTCACCGGCGGCGCCGCGTACCTCGGCATCCCCAAGTCGTCGCCTCGCCAGGAGGCGGCGCTGAAGCTCGCGAACTGGGTGCTCACCCCGGAGGCACAGGTGCTCATGATCAACACCCTCGCTGGGTACCCGGCGATCAAGCTGGACAAGCTGCCGCCGAACGTGCAGGAGCAGTTCAAGAACACCGGATCGGACAACCTCCGGCTGACCTACTTCGCGTCGATGAACCAGGACCTGAACAACCTGTGGGCCCAAAAGGTTCCGGGCAAGTAGTGGGTGGCGGGTAGGGACCGGCGAGCGAGAGGGCGGCCAGCAGTGAGCACTGTCGCGACGGACGAGGCCGCGAGCGGGGGCGTCGAGGCGACGAAGACCCCGGGGCGCTCGACGCGAGGGTTCTTCATGGCCCTACCCCCCATCGTGCTCATCCTGGCGTTCGTGGGCTTTCCCATCGTCCTGGCCTTGGGGTTCAGTCTGGGGTTCACCGGCGGCCTGAACTCCGTCGTCGCCAGTATCGGACTCAACGTCCACAAGGCGGACAGCTGGTGGGGAACCCTCGAGGCGTATCGCGAGGTCTTCACGAACTCGGGCTTCCTCGCGGACCTCGTGGTCACGCTTCTCGTCACCTTCGTCAGTGCCACTGTGGTGCTCTTCATGGCAATGGGGATCGGGCTGTACCTGAAGATGAGGGGTGGCCGTCTCGCCAGCCTCCTCTCCGCGCTGGCCGTCGTCCCCCTGTTCATCCCGGTGGTCATCGCATCCTGGGCCATTCTCACCTTCTACTCAGCCGACGGGCTCGTCCGCAGCTTCTTCGCGCAGTTCGGTCTCGAGGGACCGATCTGGAGCTATTCGGTCATCGCCATCATCATCGGGTCGGTATGGACATCCCTGCCGTTCGCGGTGCTGATGATCTCCTCAGGACTCCAGGGCATTCCGGACGCCATGATCGAGACGGCACGAGACGCGGGGGCAGGCTTCCTCCGCATCGTCTTCACGATCATGATGCCGATGGCTTTCGTCCCCATCGTGATCGCCGGGACCTTCACCGCGATCAACATCATCGGGTCGTTCACGGTCCCATACTTCACGGGGCCGAACGCCCCGAACATGCTGGGGGTCGAGCTGACGAAGTACTTCGTGTCGTTCAACCAGCCCCAACAGTCGGTCGTCATGGCGTTCTCGGTTTTCACCGCGGCCTCGGGCATCGCCGCCTTCTACGTGTGGGCCAACTTCCGTAGCGCCAAGGAACAGGGGCGAATCTGATGGCCGAAGTCGCTCAGGGCGCCGCCCCCGCCGTGGCTGAGAGTGCCGCTCGTCCGCAGCGGCTGGGCCAGAGCGCCAAGACGACGTCGGCGAGCCGCCTGAGCTCCATCGCCACCCGGGCCCTGATCGTTCTCTTCATCGTGTTCATGGTGGTATTCATCCTGGGCCCGCTCCTCTGGCTCGGTGCACAGGCCTTCGCGGAGAGCCTGACCTACCCGAACCTGCTGCCCGACGGGTGGACGCTGCGCTGGTGGCAGACGGTGTTCGACGACACCGCGCTCCGTGTCGCCGTGCAGAACTCGCTGGTCATCTCTCCAGTCGTCGTCCTCATCTCTTCGGTCATCTGCCTTCCCGCGGCATACGCCTTCGCGCGCCATGACTTCTTCGGGCGAAAGGTGTTCATGATCGGCCTGTTCGCCACCAACGCGTTCCCGAAGATGGGCCTGTACGCGACGATCGCCTCGCTCTTCTACACGCTGAACCTCATCAACACGGTCGCCGGCATCATCGTCGTGCAGATTCTGGGCACGATCATCTTCATGACGTGGATACCGGCGGCGGCCTTCGCTGCCGTGCCGCGCAACCCGGAGGAGGCCGCCAGGGACGCCGGGGCCTCCAGGCTGCGCGTGTTCTTCGGCATCACCTTCCGGATGGCCCTGCCGGGTATCCTCGTCGCCGCTGTCATGTCGTTTCTCGCGGCATTCGACGAGGCGCAGGGCACCTACCTCGTCGGCGCCCCAACGTATTTCACGATGCCGACCGCCATGTACACCCTCGTACTGAACCACCCCAAGCAGGTCGTGGCGGTCTTCTCCATCCTCTTGTCCATCCCCTCCGTGGCTCTGCTGATGGTCGCCCGTAAGCACATCATGGGTGGCCAGCTCGCCGAGGGCTTCCAGATCCGATAGGAGACAGCCGATGAGCACACCGGATGTCCGCACCCGGGACACCGCAGAGAGTGGACCGTCCGGCCAGCCACCGGCGGGACTGCAGATCAAGGGCCTGAGCAAGGTGCTGGGCGGCCGAACCATCATCGACAACCTCGACCTGTCGGTGAAGGAGGGGGAGCTGGTCTCGCTGCTCGGTCCTTCGGGATGCGGCAAGACGACGACACTGCGCATGATCGGGGGGTTCCTCACGCCGGACCGCGGCTCCATCGTCGTCGCCGGCCGAGACGTCACCGCGCTGGGTGCGGAGAGACGGCCGAGCGCAATGGTCTTCCAGAACTATGCCCTGTGGCCGCACATGACCGTCTTCAAGAACGTCGCCTATCCGCTCAAGATCCGGAAGCTGTCCAAGGCGGAGATCAAGGAGCGGGTCACAGCCGTGCTGGACCTGGTCAACCTGCTGCACCACCACGACTCCCGGCCGGCGCAGATCTCGGGCGGCGAGCAACAGCGGGTGGCCCTCGCGCGAGCACTCGTCCAGGAGCCCGACCTGTTGTTGCTGGACGAGCCGCTGAGCAACCTGGACGCCAAGCTGCGCGTCAAGGTGCGCGAGGACATCCGGGAGATCCAGCAGCGACTCGGCATCACGACGGTGATCGTCACCCACGACCAGGACGAGGCCCTGTCGATGTCGGACCGGGTCGCCGTCATGAACGAGGGTCGCATCGAGCAGTACAGCACCCCTGGGGAGCTGTACTCACAACCGAAGACGGCGTTCGTCGCCACCTTCATCGGCACCATGAACCGCATCAAGGGCACCTTCCGCGACGGGCTGATCGGCCCCGGTGACGACGTCGTCGGGGTGCGACCCGAGGACGTGCTGTTCGCCACGGAGCAGGTGCCCGGCAGCATGCCGGCGACGGTCGAACGCATCATCCCGCGTGGGCACTTCCATGAGGTCCTCCTGCAACGGTCCGACGCCCTGCTGCGCGCCTACCTCACCGGCGACATACCGCCGGAGGGGTCGAAGGGCTTCGCCCGCATCACCAAGGCGATGACGTTCCGGGACGACCTGCTCGTCGGCAACCCAGATGGTGAGCGATGACACCGAGGACGTCGGGCACCGCCGACCCCACCACGCCGGACGTCCCAGCGTGCAACCCCCCGACGGTGTGAGCGCCGGGGCATCGGTCCTTCGCGCCGCCGGCCAGCTGAGTCGCTCGACGCCGTGGGTACGGGTCAGGACGCTTCCGCTGACCTTCCCCACCTACCATCCGCAGGGGCTGGCCCTTGTCGGGGAGCACACGTTCCTCTCCTCCGTGCAGGTCCTCGAGGAACCCGTGCGCCGCCCCCCAGCGACAGAACGCACGTCCGGGCGCGGAGTGGGACACCTGTTCGTCATTGGTCCCCGCGGCGCGCTGCTGAGGGACATTGCCGTCGGAGAAGGAGACATGTACCACCCTGGCGGGATCGACTTCGACGGTTCCCACGTCTGGGTCCCGGTGGCCGAGTACCGCGCGTACAGCGCCAGCGTGGTGCTGGCGGTCGACCCGGTGACGTTCACGGTGATCGAGAAGTTCCGCGTGCAGGACCACATCAGCTGGGTGGTCAGCGACCCGCGTCAGGCCACGATCCACGGAGGCAACTGGGGCTCTCGGCGCTTCTACACCTGGAGCACCGACGGGACGGAGCTGGACCGGTGGGACAACGGGAGCGACTTCGTCGACTACCAGGACTGTCAGTACCTGGGGTCGGGTCAAGCGATCTGCGGCGGCGTCTCAGCCCTGCCTCGAGACGCCGACGGGGGCGAGTCCGAGCTCGGGGGGCTCGCCATCGTGGACCTGCTGAACCATCGCATCGTCCACGAGACGCCGGTCCAGCTGTTCAGCAGCGCGCACCACGTCGTGACCCGCAATCCCGTCGCGCTGACGATGGACGCGGACAACCTCTGCCTCCACGTGGCGCCGGACGACGGGACCGAGGGCGAGGGCACCGAGCTGTTGACGTACACGGCAACAGCTGCTCCGACGCTCCTCATGGAGCCTCGCCGGTGAACGCCCGCCTGGTGAGCACCGCCGGCACCGGCTCGACGGCGGACGGGAGCGCAGCTCGGCGGATGACGTCGGTGGAGGAGTCCGCGTTCCTGCGTGACACCGCGCGGGAGGCAGCGCGCAGCGTGCGGGCCGACCTCCTGGCCGCCTTTCGCAGCGTGATGGACCTGAGGTTCAAGAGGGACGTCCACGACATCGTCACCGTGCACGACAAGGCGTCCGAGGACACGATCACCTCCGTCATCCTGGCGGCCGTCCCCGACTCGACCGTCGTCGGCGAGGAGGGAGGCGAGAGCGGCGCGGGACGGGTCCACTGGTACGTCGATCCCATAGACGGCACGTCGAACTTCGCACGCGGCATCGCCCTCTGGTGCGTGTCCATCGCGGCAGTCGTCGACGGACGTGTGGTGGCCGGCGTCATCGACAACCCGGTCATGGACGAAGTCTTCAGTGCGGACCTGAACGGCGCCTGGCTCAACGGGCAGCCCCTCGTGGCGCGAGCCGCGACGGACGAGCTTCGCGCGACCATCGTCTCCAGCTTCCCCAACGCCCATGACCTGAAGCTCTTCGGGACCGAGGCCCTCAGTGCCCAGGCAACGCTCATCCACGGCTTCCAGGCGGTCCGCAACCTCGGCAGTGGGGCGCTCAACCTCGCGCACGTGGCAGCAGGGTGGGCCGACGCCACCATGGGCTTCGCCACGAAACCCTGGGACGTCGCTGCCGGCGTTCTCATCCTCGAGCAGGCCGGCGGCACGTACCTCGGCTACTCCTCGGGCGCCCTGACCAGCCCCAGCTTCCTCGCTCCCGACTACCTCGCCGTCGGCAGCGGCGCCGACTATCCGACGCTGCGCCACGTCGTCGAGGACCTGTCCTCCCGACGCGCGGGGTCGTGAGGGCGCATGGGGCGCGACCGCAGTGCGATGCGGGGCAGGAATGTCCGGACAAAGGATTGACAGTATGTTAGCCCAGCACAAACCCTGACGTCATGGCCGGGCTGAGGACCAGACGACGGGTCGGATGAGGACACGGAAGGAAACAGGCGATGCGGATCGGGCTGGTCGGTGTCGGGCGGATCGGCGCCTTCCACGCGGCGACCCTCCGCGAGCTGGCCGCCGTCGAGCAGGTCATCGTCGCAGACGTCAACACCGAGGCGGCACGGGCCGTCGCAGACCAGTTCGGCGGCGAGCACGCCGCGGACACGGACGCTCTGCTGGCGTCCGGACTCGACGGGCTGGTGATCGCCGCGGCGACGACGAGCCACGCGAACCTGCTCAGACAGGGCATCGCCGCAGGCATCCCGACCTTCTGCGAGAAGCCGGTGGCCGCGACGCTGCCCGAGACGATCGACCTCGCCCGGCTCGCTGGGCGCTGCGGCGTCCCGGTGCAGATCGGCTTCCAGCGACGCTTCGACGACGGCTACCGGCGGGTGGCGGCAGCGGTCCGGAGCGGGCGCCTCGGCTGGTTGCACACCATCCGGGCCAACACCCATGACCAGAGCCCACCGGCCGCGGCATACATCCCGACGTCGGGCGGGATCTTCCGGGACTGCAACATCCACGACTTCGACATCATCCGCTTCGTGACCGGCCGCGAGGTCGAGAGCGTGTTCGCCACGGGTGCGAACAGGGGCGAGCGGTTCTTCGCGGACGCCGGTGACGTGGACACCGGGGCGGCGGTGCTCACCCTTGACGACTCGACACTGGCGCTCGTCTCCTCGACCCGGTACAACGGGGCCGGCCACGACGTGCGGTTCGAGGCGCTGGGCAGTGCCGGGGCGATGGCGGTCGGGCTGGACCACTCCCTCGCCCTGCGGTCTGCGGAGGAGGGAGTGGATTTTCCGTCCGGGCCGGTGCACGGCTCCTTCATGGGGCGCTTCCATGCTGCCTACCGCGCGGAGCTGACGGCATTCGCCGAGGTGGTCCGTGGGGAGCGACCGTCCCCGTGTACCGTGCAGGACGCCCTGGAGGCGTTTCGCGCCGCCGAGGCGTGCGAGATCTCCCGCCG
>JBPCOG010000134.1:0-17146 GCA_051000455.1 Lapillicoccus sp.
CAGGACGAGCACCACCCCGAAGCCGATCAGCTGCACCTCGCCGGACGCGCCGGGGACCAGCCGCGGGATGGCGGCCCGCATCCCCTCGTCGAGGGCCTCCACCGCGACGGCCCCCGTGACCGCCCCCCACACCGTGCCGAGACCGCCGAGGACGACCATGAGCAGCATCTGGACGCTGAGCTCGAACCCCGACGCGTCGGGGCTGACGACCGAGATCCAGTGCGCGTAGAACACGCCTGCCAACCCGGCATACCCGGCGGACAGGACGAACACGCGAAGGCGCAGGGCGAAGGTGTCGACCCCGAGGCACTCGGCCGCCACCTCGGAGTCGTTGACGGCCCCGAGCGCCCGGCCGGTGCGGCTGCGCACGAGGTTGCGGGCCAGGTAGAGGCCGAGGACGAGGAAGGGGGTCAGCAGCCAGAGGTACTCCTGCGGCGTGTCGTAGACCCGGCCGTTGAACTCCGGCTTGGGGACGCCGAAGATCCCCGACGTGCCGCCGGTGACCTCCAGCTCGCGGACGACGACGGAGACGATGATGCCCAGCCCGAGGGTCGCGAGGGCGAGGAAGTGGCCGCGCAGGCGAAGCAGTGGCAGCCCCACGAGCAGCGCGACGAGCATGGCCGCGGCCACGGACACCAGCGCCGCGACGGCGATCGGCATCCCCGCCTTCGTGACGAGCAGCGCCTGCGCGTAGGCACCGACGGCGAAGAACGCGGCATGGCCCAGGCTGACCTGTCCGGCGAGCCCCATGAGCAGTGACAGCCCGATGGCCGCGAGGCCGTAGATCGCCGCGTAGACCGCGCTGTTGACGAGGTTCTCCGGTGCGACGAGCGGGAAGGCCACCAGCAGGGCGGTCAGCAGCGCGAAGGGTCCCAGGGAGCGCAGCCGGGTGCTCACACCCGCGCCCCGCTCGAGCGCAGGTTGAGGCCTCTCGGCCGGACCAGCAGCACCAGCAGCAGCACGACGAACGCGACGGCGTCCCGGTAGCCGGAGCTGCCGTACCCGGCGACGAGGTTCTCCAGGACCCCGAGGGACAGGCCGCCGACGACCGCGGTCCGGAGCGAGACCAGGCCGCCGAGGGTGGCGGCGACGAACCCCTTGAGCCCGAGGGTCAGCCCGCTGTCCCAGGAGCTGAGGTAGATCGGGCTGCCGACGACCCCGGCCACCGCGCCGACGAGGCCGGCGACCATGAAGGCAACCATGGTCGCCCGCCGCGGCGAGATGCCCACCAGCCGCGCCGCGACCGGGTGCTCGGCGCAGGCCCGCAGCGCCTTGCCGAGCAGGGTGTACTCGTAGAAGCGGATGACGCCGTAGCCGACGACCGCGGTCACGCCGAGGACCCACAGCTCCTGGGCACGGACGCTGACACCGCCGACGACGACGTCCGCGCCCGGGAACGGGGGCAGGCGCTGCGCCTGCGGTCCCCAGACCAGCAGCATCGCGGCCTTGACGGCGGTGGACAGCCCGAGCGTGAGGATGATGGAGACGAGCGGGGTCATCCGCCGGACCGGTGCGATCGCGACCCGCTCGAGCAGGACCGCCACGGCCACGACGAGGGGCACGACGAGCAGTACCGCCGCCAGCAGCGGAACCCCGGCTCCCACCGCGCTGATCGCGCTAAGCCCCGCCAGGGCCGCATACTCCCCCTGCACGAGGTTGACGATCTCGCGCACCGAGAAGACCGCGACGAACCCCATCGCGACCAGACCGTAGACCGCTCCGTGGGCGAGCCCGGCGAAGACCAGCTGGAGGAGGTCGCTCATCCTCAGCGGCCCTCGGCGACCTTCCACTGACGGTTGCTGACGGTGACCATCACCAGTGCCTCCTTGGTCAGGCCCGAGTGGTCGGCGGGAGTCATCGTGAACACGCCGCTGACCCCGGGCCAGCTCGTCACGCCCTCGATCGCGTCGCGCAGCTTGTTCGGGTCGGTGCCCGCCTTCTTCATCGAGTCCACCGCGATCATGAAGCCGTCGTAGGCGTGCCCCGCGAACGTGGAGGGACTCTGGCCGTACTTCTTCGTGTAGTCGGCGATGAACTTCGACACCACCGGCTTCTGGGGGTCGCTGCCCGCCAGCTGGTCGGCGACGAGCATCCGCCCGAGGGCGGCGAGCAGGCCGTTGGCGGAGTCGCCGGCGGTGTCGAGGAAGACCTGGTTCCCGATGCCGTGGGACTGGTAGACCGGCGCGTCCACGGCCAGGCGACGGTAGGCCACCTGCGCCTGCGCAGCGGCCGGCGGGATGCCCCAGAGCAGCACGGCGTCGGGCTTCGCGTTGCGGATGTTGATCATCTGGGCCGTGAAGTCCGAGGCGTCCGGCGCGAACTTCTCCACCGTCACCACGCTGATGCCGGCCGGCTTGCCGATCTCGGTGAGCATCTCGGCGATGCCCTCACCGAACCCGGAGGCGTCGCGCGCCAAGGCGATCCGCTTGTAGCCCTTGGCCCGCATGTCGTCGACGAGCCGCTCGATGACGACGCGGTCGTTCTGGGCCGTCTTGAACACCCACTTCGAGCCCTCGACGATCTTCGCGTTCGCGGCGAGCGAGATCATCGGCTTCTGGGCCTGCTCGGCGAGCGGGCGCATCGCGAGACTCGGGCCGGTGCGGGAGGCCCCGAGCAGGATGTCGACCTTCTCCGTGGACAGCAGCTTGGCAGCGGCCTTGGCGGCCCCGTCCTCGGTGGACTGGTTGTCCTCGATGAGCAGCCGGACCTTGCGGCCCCCGACCCCACCCGCGGCGTTGACCTGCTCGGCCAGCATCTCGAGGGCCTGTCGTTCGGGCACCCCGAGGCTGGCGCCCGCTCCGGTGATGTCGAGCACGGCGCCGATCTTGATGTCGCCGGCGCTGGGCGCTGCGCCGGTGCCCGCCACTCCCGAGGCAGGCGCGCCGGCACCACCGCCGGACTCCGAGCAGGCACCCAGTGCCACGGTGAGCAGCAGCGCCACTGCGCCGGCCCCGGTCCGAGTCGTGCGTGTCATCTGCACCGTCTCCATCTCGCCGTCAAACGAGGCGCTGGGCCCCGTCGCCCTGGTGTTCTATATTCGAGCGTCTTCTTCGGATACGGAACCGAAGGCTAGGGGGTCTGCAGCAGCCATGACAAGGGCCCGCGCCGCGGCGAGCGCCCGCACGCTGGCCGGCGTCCCCCATCCCGGACGGGAGGGGCCGGCGAAGGCGGTCGCCTCGCAGACGCTCGACCGGGGTCTGCGGGTGCTGGAGCTGGTTGCCGAGAGCGAGCAGCCGATGACGGCAGCGGAGGTCGCGGTCCGGGTGGGGCTGCACCGGTCGGTCACCTATCGGATGCTGCGCACCTTGCAGGACCACGGGCTGATCGCCCGGGACCGCGAGGGGCGTTACCTGCCTGGCACGGCGCTGGCGGCGCTGGCGCGTCACGTGGCATCCGCCCTGACCGCGACCGCCCTCCCCCACCTCGAGCGGCTGGCCGACAGTGCCCGGATGACGGCGTTCCTCGTGGTCCGTCACGGCGACGAGGCGCTGACCGTCGCGGTGGTCGAGCCGCGGGTCTCCGAGGCCCACGTGGTCTACCGGCCCGGCGCGCGCCACGCGATCGGCCGGGGCGCGCCGGGGCTGGCGCTGCTCGCCGGGGGGCCGCCCCGTCCGGACGAGCGCCCTCAGGTGGCCCGGGCGCGACGGGTCGGCTGGGCGTTCACCGAGGGGGAGGTCGTTGCCGGCCTGCGGGCGTGCGCAGCACCCGTCGTGGACAGGGCGGGCACCTGCCACGCCGCGGTCTCCGTCGTCTTCGTCGGCACCGTCGACCTCGACACGCTCGGCAGTCTCGTCGCCGAGGTCGCGCGGGCCGTCTCCGCCGGACTCTGACCCCTGCTCAGCGACAACGCTGACCCCGCTGCGCGACACGGGGAAGGGCGCGGCTGCCCGCTCAGCCCGCCCGGCGCCCCGCGGCGTCGCCCAGCCTGTGACGGGACGCGCTGAGCAGGTCACCGGTCCGGTCCCTCGTCGCGCTCGCGATCGTCTCGGTGCGCCCCCTGACCATGCCGACGACCTGCTCACCTCGCGGGGTCAGCATCTCGCGGCCCGCACGCCGGGCCGGGACGGCGACGAGGCCGACCACCGCGAGGCCGAGGACGACACAGACGAGCATGAGGAACACGAGGACAACCATGTGGCCATGGTGTCCGCTCGCCACCTCCGGGACAAAACCGACGCGCCACGCAGGCGCCGCCCGCACCGACCTGTGACCGGATCGTCACCGTGCCGTTACCGGCCCTCCGTCAGGCCGACGCGGCCTGCACGTCACGCATCCGCTGGGAGACCAGGGCGGTCACCCCGTCCCCGCGCATGGTCACCCCGTACAGCGCGTCCGCGATCCCCATCGTCTTCTTCTGGTGCGTGATGACGATCAGCTGGCTGGAGGCCCGCAGCTCCTCGAACAGGGTGAGGAGCCGGTCGAGGTTGGCGTCGTCGAGGGCGGCCTCCACCTCGTCCAGGACGTAGAACGGGCTCGGCCGGGCCTTGAAGATCGCGACGAGCAGCGCCACCGCCACCAGGGACCGCTCCCCCCCGGACAGCAGCGAGAGCCGCTTGACCTTCTTGCCCGGCGGCCGGGCCTCCACCTCGAACCCGGTCGTCAGCATGTTGTCAGGGTCGGTCAGCACCAGCCGTCCCTCGCCGCCCGGGAAGAGGCGCGCGAAGACGCGCTCGAACTGGGCGGCGGTGTCGTGGAATGCCTGGGTGAACACCTTCTCGACCCGCTCGTCCACCTCGCTGACGATGTCCAGCAGGTCTCGCCGGGAGGCCCGGAGGTCCTCGAGCGCGGTGGTGAGAAAGGTATGCCGTTCCTCGAGCGCTGTGAACTCCTCCAGCGCCAGAGGGTTGACCCGGCCGAGCGCGCCGAGCTGCCGCTCGGCCGAGCGCAGCCGCTTCTCCTGGCTCGCGCGCACGTAGGGCTGCAGCTGCGGCGTCCCCGGGTCGGGGGCGTCGGGCTCCCGGAGCACCGGCACCGGCCGGTGCGGGCCGAACTCCTCCACCAGGCTGTGCGCAGCGATGCCCAGCTCGTCGAGCGACCTGCTCTCCAGCTGCTCGATCCGCAGCCGCTGCTCGGCCCGGGCCACCTCGTCGCGGTGGACCGAGTCGGTCAGCCCTCGCAGCTGCTCCTGCAGGGCGCCCATCTCGCGGCGGGCGGCGCCGAGCGCTGCGTCACGGGCGGCGCGCTCCTCCTCCACCCGGCGGCGCTCGCGGTCGGCCTGCCCCACGCTCATACCGAGCATTGACACCGCGTATGCCGCGCCCGCCCGGACCGCGTCGGCCGCCGCTGCCTCCCGAGCGCGCCGGCCGGCCCGCGCCGCCTGCCGCTCACGCGCAGCGAGCTCCGCGTCCGCGGCCGCTTCGAGGGACTGCGCCCGCTCCTGCAGGGCCCGGGCGCGCTCCTCGCGGGTGCGCAGGACGAGGCGCAGCTCGGTCTCCCGCCGTCGTGCCTCGGTGGCCGCTGCGTCGAGACGGTCCCTCTCCCCCGTGGCCGGGTCGTCGCCGTCCTCCTCGACGGGCCCGGCGGCGCCGAGCCATTCGGACAGCCTCTGGTGCTCGGCACGGTCCGCCGCCAGCGCGGACTCGGCTGCGGCCATGGCCTCGCCGGTGCGTTCCGCCTCCGACCTGGCGGAGCGGATGGCGACCCCGAGCGCACCGAGCCTCTCCCCGACCGCGGCCATCCTCGCGTCGGAGTGGTGCAGCCGCTCGAGCCCCTCCTCGACCGCCTCCCGGGCTGCGATGGCGCGGGAGGTGGCCGCCGCCAGCGCGAACCGTGCCTGCTCCCCGCGCCGAGCCGACGCCGCGACCCGCTCGCGGGTCTCCTCGACCGCCGACTGCAGCTCGAGCAGGCTCGGCGCGCCGGTGCTGCCGCCACGCGCCAAGCCCGGGCCGAACACGTCGCCCTGGGCCGTCACGGCGGTGACCCCGCCGCCCCGGCGGACGAGCTCCACAGCGGCACCGGTGTCCGCCACCAGCGCGACGCGGTCGAGCAGCCGGCCGATGCCCGCGCTCAGCTGCGTCGGGCAGGAAAGGACATCGTGCGCCCATCTCGACCCCTCCGGCAGGTCCGGCCACGAGGCGGTGTCCGGCTCGGTCCCGGGCTCGCCGACGAGCATCCCGACCCGGCCCGCGTCGTCTCGGCGCAGGCGTGCCAGCGCGAGCGCCGCACCGTCGAGGGTGGCGACCGCGAGGGCGTCAGCTGCCCACCCGAGAGCCGCGGCGACGGCGATCTCATGGCCGGGGAGCACGTGCAGCATCTCCGCGACGGACCCGAGCACACCGTGCGAGGGGTCCGGGTCCCCGAGCAGCGCCGCCGCCCCGTCCTTGCGGGCCAGGCCGAGCTCGAGGGCCTCGAGCCGGGCGACGCCGGACTCCCGGTCGCGCTCGGCGGTGCGTTCCGACTCGCGCCACCCCTCCACCTCCGCCTCGATGTGCGCGAGCTCCGCGGCGGCGTCCTCGTAGGCGGAGTCGAGCCCCTCCTCGCCCTCCTCCTCGACGGCGATGGACGCCTCCAGCGCAGCGAACTCGCGCTCGGCCGCGCCGGCCCGGGCAGCCGCCTGCTGGGCGACCGCGCGAAGCCGGCCGATCTCCGACTCGGCCGCCTCGATCCGGGACGCCTGTGCCGCGACCCGCCCGGCAAGTCTCGCCCGCTCCTCCCTGCGGTCCCCGGCCGCGCGGGCGACGCGGGCGAGGCGCTGCTGCTCCACGGCATACCCCTGCTCCGCCTCCGCGCGGGCCGCGGCAGCCACGGCGAGAGCCGCGACTGCCCGGGCGACCTCCGCGCGGAGCACTTCGTGCTCGTGCCGGGTCCGGGCGACCTGCGCGCGCAGCTGGACGGGGTCGCGGGTCTGACCTCCCGGCGCGGCCGCGGGGTCCGGCGCCTGCTCCAGGTCCTCGGACAGCAGGCGCACCCGCTCCGTCGCGAGCGCGCCGGTCGCTGCCAGCCGTTCGGTGAGCCGCGCCAGGCTGTACCAGCGCTCCTGGGCCCGGGCCAGGTGGGGCCGCGTCTCGTCGACCTCGCCCTCGAGCGTCGCGACACGGGCGCCGAGCCGGGCCAGACCTTCCTCCACCATGCTCCGTCGGGCGATGAGCGCCGTTTCGTCGGCGACCTCCTGCTCAAGCGTGGCGGTGAGCTGGACCAGGTCGTCGGCGAGCAGCCGGAGCCGGGCGTCCCTGGCCTCGGCCTGGATCAACCCGGCCCGCCGGGCCGTCTCCGCCTGACGGCTCAGCGGCCCCAGCTGGCGACGGATCTCACCGGTGAGGTCCTGCACGCGGGTGAGGTTGGCCTCCATCGACTCCAGCTTGCGCAGCGCGCGTTCCTTGCGCTTGCGGTGCTTGAGCACGCCGGCCGCCTCCTCGATGAAGCCGCGCCGCTCCTCCGGGGTCGCGCTCAGCACCGTCTCGAGCTGCCCCTGCCCGACGATGACGTGCATCTCGCGCCCGATCCCGCTGTCCGAGAGCAGCTCCTGGATGTCGAGCAGCCGGCAGCCGGTCCCGTTGAGGGCGTACTCGGATCCCCCGTTGCGGAACATCGTCCGGGCGATGGTCACCTCGGTGTAGTCGATCGGCAGCGCGCCGTCACTGTTGTCGATGGTCAGCACCACCTCGGCCCGCCCCAGCGGTGCCCGACCGGCGGTGCCGGCGAAGATGACGTCCTCCATCTTGCCGCCGCGCAGGGTCTTGGCGCCCTGCTCGCCCATCACCCACGCGAGGGCGTCGGCGACGTTGGACTTGCCGGTCCCGTTGGGTCCGACGATGCAGGTGATACCGGGCTCGAGGCGGACCGTCGTCGCGGACGCGAAGGACTTGAAACCCTTGAGGGTCAGGCTCTTGACGTGCACGAGGAGCAGTCTCCCTTTCCGGATCCCTTGTCAGGGAACGGTCTTCGGCGCTGTCGGGTCGTTGGGCGAGCTGCTGGTCGAGGGGGCGACCGGGCTGACTCGCCCACCCTACCCGCGCTGCGGTGGCGCCCCGGGCAGGCTCGCGGCACGGTGCGTCGAGGAGGACCGGGGCGGTCCCGGCACCGGCAGGCGGCAGAACCGCCCCCCTACTGGGCGCGGCCGCCCGGGGCGGCCCACCGGCCCGACGACGAGTCCTGTGCGATGGCCTCGTGGTGCCGGATCACCTCGGCGATGACGAAGCCGAGGAACTTCTCCGCGAAGACCGGGTCGAGCCCCGCCTCGCGGGCCAGTGCCCGCAGGCGGGCGATCTGGGCGTCCTCGCGCTCCGGGTCGGCAATGGGCAGCTGTTGCTCCGCCTTGAGCCGGCCCACCTGCTGGGTGCGCTCGAAGCGCTCGGCGAGCAGGTGGACGAGTGCGGCGTCGATGTTGTCGATGCTGCGGCGCAGCGCGACGAGCTCGGCAGGGACGTGACTCACGGCATACAGGGTATGCCGTGGCTCCCGGCGCTCCGGGAGTGGTCACCGCGCGGCGAACCCTGCCTCCCCCCGCGCGCTGGAGAGCCGGGCGTCGACGGCGCGCACCGTGCCGGGGCGCCCGGTCGTGCTCGGCTGCTCGCGAAGCAGGGCGAGCAGCGCGGCGATGGCCTCACCCGTTCCCTCGGCGACCACCTCGACCCGCCCGTCGTCCGTGTTGCGGGCATGGCCCACCAGTCCCAGCTCGAGCGCCCGCGCGCGGGTCCACCAGCGGAAGCCCACGCCCTGGACGTGGCCGCGGACGTGGATCGTGGCCCGCTCCATGAGCCGATCGTATGCATCGAACGGCGCTGCCGCGTGGCGTCGCCGCCACGCTGCGCCGCATACCTATGCTCGGGGAGTCCCAGACGAGCACGGCGGGGAGTCCCGACGGGAGCGGGTGACGGGAAGGGATGAGCGGTGGCCACGACGGAGCGCCCGGCCGAGCACCGAAGGGCCATGCGCGCCGGTCCGCTTGGGTCGGCCACCGGCTCCAGCCGGATCGAGGGCCTCGACGGCCTGCGGGCGCTCGCGATCGTGGCCGTCGTCCTCTTCCACCTCAACCCGTCGTGGCTGCCGGGCGGCTTCCTCGGTGTCGACGTTTTCCTCGTCGTCTCGGGCTTCCTCATCACGACCCTGCTGGAGCGTGAGGCGCGCACGACCGGGGTGGTCGACGTCAGGGCGTTCTGGATGCGGCGGGTGCGCCGCCTGGTCCCCGCACTGTTCGTGTGCGTCGTCGTCAGCATCCTCGTGGCGCGCCTGGTCAACAGCGACCTGCTCGTCCACATGGGGCGACAGGTGCTCGGCGCACTGACGTTCTCCACCAACTGGGTCGAGATCGCCGCGGGCACCAGCTACTTCGACGGCACCGCACCGCAGCTGTTCATGAACTTCTGGTCGCTGGCCGTCGAGGAGCAGTTCTACCTCGGTTGGCCGCTGGCGGTGGCGGCGCTGCTCGCATCGAGGAGCAGCGCGCACCTGCGGGTGGCGCTGACCTGCGGGGCGGCACTTGTCTCCTCGCTCCTCATGGCCGCCCGCTACGTCCCGGACGCCGACGCGACGCGCGTGTACTACGGCACCGACACCCACCTCATGGGCCTCATGCTCGGCGCCGCCCTCGCCTTCGCCTGGGCCTCGCCGGCGGCGTGGCTGACCACCGAGGTCTGGCGTCGGCACCGACGTCCTGCCGTCGGTGCCGCGCTGGCAGTGCTCGTCCTGCTCATGGCCGTGCTCGGCGAGGAACGGTCGGCGACGTTCCGGGGCGGCATCCTGCTCGCCTGCCTGGCCACCACCGTCCTCGTCGCGGGGCTGCTGCCCACCGGCAGGGACGACCGCTCCTCATGGCGCACCGCGATGACGTACCCGGTCCTGCGGTGGGTCGGCGAGCGCTCCTACGGCATCTACCTGTGGCACTGGCCGGTCATCCTCATCGTCGGGCTCGACGTGCCGACGGCACCGGGCACGTCCTCCTTCCTCTGGAGCCGCGCGTGGTGCGTCCTCGTGACGCTCGCCCTCGCCGACCTGTCCTACCGGGTCGTCGAGACCCCGGTGCGGCGCCACGGCTTCCGCGCCGTCGGGCGCCGGGTCGCCCGCGCGGTGCTCTCACCGGTGACCAGGGCCCCCCGGATCGCGGCGGGCTCCGCGGTGGTGGCTGTCCTCGTCGTCGGGCTCCTCGTCCTCACCGCCCCGGACCGCACCGAGACCCAGCGGGTGCTGGAGGCGAACTCCGCGTATGCCGGTGGCACCCCTGTCACCGCGCCCGGCGGCGCGTCCCCGTCGCTGTCCCCGGCGCCCTCCCCAGGGCCCTCCCCAGGGCCCTCCCCAGGGCCGGCCGCGGCGCCGGCCCCCAGTGGCCGGTCACCCGTGCCCGCCGCACCGTCCGGTGCCGCGGCGTCCACCCCCGCGACGGTCCAGCGGGCGGACTTCACCATGCCCGAGGGCAAGGACATCGACGGCATCGGCGACTCGATGATGGTGGCGAGCGTCCACGCCATGGACTACTACTTCCCCGGCATCACGATGGACGCGAAGTCCAACCGCAGGTGGAGCGACGGGGTCGCGGCCGTGCAGGCGAAGGGCGGCTCGCTTCGCCGGGCCGTCGTCCTCGCGCTCGGCACCAACGCGGGGGTCGACGACGAGGTGCTCGGCCAGGTGCTCGACCGCGTCGGGCCGAACCGCATGGTCGTCCTCGTCACCATCTACGGCAGGGCCACGTGGATCGACGACGCGAACGCAACCCTGGCCCGGGCCGCGGCGGCGCGCCCCAACGTCGTGCTGGCCGACTGGAGCGCGGCCATCCGGGCCAACCCCGGACAGCTTCAGTCCGACGGGATCCACCCGAGCATCAAGGGTGCCCACCTGTTCGCCAAGACCATCCGGGCCGCGCTGGCCGAGCTGTCCGAACGGCATACCGGACGCCCGGTCACCCTCAGGGACCTCCCGGTCCCCTGACCCGAGCGGGTCACTGCGCCAGCCACGCGGCATACGCGTCGAAGGTGTACGGCCGGCCGAGGAAGTCGGTGACGAGTTCCGCCGCGTCCCTGCTCCCGCCAGGGGCGAGCACCCGGTCGCGGTAGCGCCTCGCGACCCGGGGGTCGAACATGTCGGCGCGGTCGAACGCGCTGAACATGTCCTTGGCGATGACGAGCGACCACATGTACGTGTAGTAGGCCGAGCTGTATCCGTCGAGGTGCCCGAAGCTCGCCGGCATGTGGGTGCCCTCGATGTAGGGGAAGAGGCTGTACCTGCCCTGCAGCTGCCTGGTCCGCGCGGTGAGGTCCTCGTGGGCCTGGACGTGGAAGTCGTAGGACATGGCGGCGTAGAACATCTGGGTGCGCGCGTCGTAACCCTTGCCGAAGTCGTCGGCCCGGCGCATGTTCTCGACGAGGCCGGCGGGGATCTGCTCCCCCGCGGCGTTGGTCGCGAAGGTCCGCAGGACGTCGGCGTCCCACGCCCACTCCTCCAGCATCTGGCTCGGCGCCTCGACGAAGTCCCACTCGGTTGCCACCCCTGAGAAGCGCACCCAGTCCGTGCGCCCGGCCAGCACGTGGTGCACGAGGTGCCCGAACTCGTGGAAGAGGGTGACGACGTCGTCGTGCTCCATCAGGCCGCGGGGGAAGTTGCAGGCGAGCACCCCCTCGGCGAGCTGGCGACCCCGCACCCCCCGGACGAGGTCGAACTGCGCCGCGTGCTTGTACTTGCCCTCCCGCGGGTGCAGGTCGAGGTAGATGCGCCCGAGCGGCTCGGCGGGCGCCTGCTCCGCGCCCGGTGCCTCCTCGAGGAAGACGTCGTATGCCGTGACGTCCGGGTCCCAGACCGGCGCGTCGGTCGCGGGGCGGTAGCGCAGGCCAAAGAGGCGCCCCGTCACCTCGAGCAGGCCGGCCCGGACGCGGTCGAAGTCGAAGTAGGTGCGCACCTGCTGGGCGTCGACGTCGAAGCTCTCCCGGCGCACTGCCTCCGCGTAGAACCGGAGGTCGGCGCCGTCGATGGTCTGCGCGCCGGGCACGTCCTGGCGCATCCGGGCCAGCACCACCTCGCGGTCGCGCCGCCCCGACTCCAGGGCGGCGTCCGCGATCTTGTCGATGAACTCCATGATCGCGCGGCCGCTGCCGATCATCTTGACCTCGGCGTCGTAGTCCGCCCAGGTGGGGTACCCGATGAGGGTGGCCAGCTCCTGGCGCACCGCGAACAGCTCCTGCAGACGGGCGTCGTTCTCCGGCCAGCCGCGGTTGTGGAAGGCGACCTGCAGCTCACGCCTGGTCTGGGCGTCCTTGCCGAAGGTGCTGAAGGGGATGACGTCGGGGTAGTCGGTCGTCACGGTCACCAGGCCGTCCTCCGCCGCCGGGTGGGCGTCCACCCAGTCCTGGGGCAGGCCGTCGAGCCGGTCCGGCGTGACCCGGACGCTGCGCACATCGTCACGGATGCCCTTGCTGAACTCCTGGCCGATGACGATGGCCCGCTCGGACAGCTCCCGGATCCGCTGGCGGGTCGCGTCGTCCTTGTCGACCCCGGCGCGGTGGAAGTCGAGCAGCGTCTTGGCGAGCACTCGGCTGGCCTGCGGGTCGAGGCCGGCAGGGTCGGTGGCCGCGAAGACCTCGTAGAGGTCGCGGTCCAGACCGAGGTCCGTGTCCAGCTTCTGGACCTCCTGCATCGCCAGCTCTGCCCCGCCGCGCACGGCCTCGAGGGGGTGCACCTCGCTGAAGAGGGATGCGACGGAGGCCACGTTGCTGAGCGCGACCTGGATGTCGTTCCACTGCCGCATGACGGCGAGGGTCTCCCGCGGCGGCGCCGCCTTGAGCTCGTCGACGAGCCGGCGCGCCTGCTCGAGGCTGGTCCGGCAGTGCTCGTCGAGCCACTCCTTGGCGTTGTCGTTCGTGCTCAGGGCCAGCGGTTGCGGGTGGGGGATCACCGCAGAACTGTATCGGGCACCAGCCAGGCGCAGCCGGGCCGACCGACGGGAGCGAACCACCGGACCGGCCGGCTTCGCGGGTTTCCGCCCGTCCGGTCCCGTCCTTCGGCGCGGCTGGCCGGCTCGATGAGCAGCGGGAGGCATGGACGCGGCCCGACGTCCTCCTTGGGCGCGGACGTCCTGCTGATCAAACGAAGATCCGCGCCCGGCCCGCCATGGATGCGTGCTCAGCCGCGACGGCCAGGCCGGGCCGCCGACCGTGATCTCGGTCTCGGCTGGCACCGCGGGCAGGAGAACGAGGAGCGGTTCATGAACGGCTCCCGGCGGATCGGTGTCCCGCACCGGGGACACGGGCGCCCCTCCTGCCCGTAGGCGTTCAGCGAACGGTCGAAGTAGCCCGATGCGCCGTTGACGTCGACGTACAGCGCGTCGAAGCTCGTGCCGCCGTGCCCCAGCGCCTCCACCAGCACGGCGCGCGCGTGCCCCAGCACCCGCGCGAGGGCGGGTTTCGTCAGGCTCGAGGCGCTGCGCTGCCCGTGGACGGCTGCCCGCCACAGGGCCTCGTCGGCGTAGATGTTGCCGATCCCGGAGACGAGGGACTGGTCGAGCAGCGCGCGCTTGACGGCGCTGTCGCGGGCCTTGAGGCGCCCGACGACCGCGCGCTCGTCCCACCCGGGGTCGAGCGGGTCCCTGGCGATGTGCGCCACCTGCTGCGGTATGCCGTCCTCCCGCAGGTCCGCCAGCGTCATCACGCCGAAGGTCCGCTGGTCGACGAAGCGCAGCTGTGGGCCGCCGTCGGCGAACTCCAGGCGGGCGTGCAGGTGCCGCTCGTCCGGCCGGCCCGCGTCCTCCACGAGCAGCTGTCCGCTCATCCCGAGGTGCATGAGCAGCGCCTGCTCGTGCCCGTCGGGGGCGGCGAGGACGAACCAGAGGTACTTGCCGCGCCGGCGCGCGGCGCGCACGAGGTTGCCCCGCAGCCGGTCCGACAGGTCGGCGCCACCCGGCGCGTGCCGCCTGGCGACGCGGTGGCCGAGGAACTCGGCCGACACGATCCGGCGCCCGACGACATGACCGGCCAGGCCACGGCGGACGACTTCGACCTCCGGCAGCTCCGGCATGTCAGGTGGGGTTGGCCCCCAGCGCGGGGTCAGGGTCCGGGCTCACACCCCTCGCCGCAGCGACCGGGTCCGCGGTGTCCGCGGTGTGGACGGGGTCCGCGGTGTCCACCAGGCCCGCGGTGTCCACCGGGTCCGCGGTGTCCACCGGGCCCGCGGTGTCGACGGCGTCCGCGCTGTGGACGGGGTCCGCTTCCCCCGACGAGGGCAGCTCCGTCCGCCTGGCCTTGATCGCCACCCAGGCCTGCTCGGCGGCCCGCTGCTCCGCCTCCTTCTTGCTGCTCCCGGCACCGTGGCCGAGCACCTCGGCGCTGACCAGCGCCACGGCGTGGAACGTCTTCTCGTGGTCGGGACCGGCTTCGGCCACCCGGTACTCGGGCGGGCCGAGCGACTGCTCCGCCGAGATCTCCTGCAGGCTCGTCTTCCAGTCCAGACCCGCCCCGAGGGTGGCCGAGGCGACCATCAGCGGGTCGAACAGGTGGTGGGTGAACCTGGCTGCGGCCGGGAGGCCGGCGCAGAGGAAGAGCGTGCCGATGACGGCTTCCATGGTGTCGGCAAGGATTGAGGCCTTGTCCCGGCCCCCGGTCGACTCCTCCCCCCGGCCGAGGAAAAGGTACTCCCCGAGACCGATGGTGCGTGCCACGTCGGCGAGGGCGCGCATGTTGACCACCGCCGCCCGCAGCTTGGCGAGCTGGCCCTCCTGCAGGTCGGGGTTGGCCCGGTAGAGGGCGTCGGTGATGACCAGTCCGAGGACGGCGTCCCCGAGGAACTCGAGCCGCTCGTTGTTCGGCAGGCCCCCGTGCTCGTAGGCGTAGGACCGGTGCGTGAGGGCGCGCACCAGCATCGGCGTGTCCACCGGGCGCCCGACCACCTGCTCGAGGTAGTCGCCCAGCCGGTCGACCAGCCGGGCCGGAGCGTCACGGGTCGAGGTCACGGGTGGCCCGCTCAGCCCTGGTGTTCGCTGCGCTCGGCGACGCCGTAGTGGCGCCCCTTGTAGGTGCCGCAGGAAGGGCACGCGATGTGCGGCTGCATGGCAGCGGAGCACTGCGGGCAGGCGGTGAGGGTGGTCGCGGTGGCCTTCCAGTTCGCGCGACGCGAACGGGTGTTGGAGCGCGATGTCTTCCGCTTCGGGACAGCCACGTCAGTTCCTCTTCTCTCGGTTGCTCGGTGTGCTGCGGTGGTCCTGCGTGGGGTCGCGCGGGGAGTCGCCCCTCTGGCCGGCCAGGGCCGACAGTGCCGCCCACCGGGGGTCGGCCACCTCGTGCTGGTGCCCGGGGTCGTCAGCCAGGGGTAGTCCGCACCGGGAGCACAGCCCCGGACAGTCTCCACGGCATACCGGCTTGAAGGGCAGCGACGGCACCACCGCGTCCCGGCACACCTGCTCGAGGTCGACCAGGTCCCCGGCCAGCTCGCGCACGTCGTCCTCGTCCGGGTCGACTCCGACCTCCTGGTGGTGTGCGGCCCGGTCGACGTAGGCGAACAGCTCCTGGAACCTCGCACTCACCGGGTAGCGCAGCGGCTCCAGGCAGCGCACGCAGGTCCCGGTCGCCGTCGCCGTCGCCGAGCCGCTCACCAGCACGCCCTCGACCACGGACTCGAAACGCAGCTCCAGCTCGACGGGTGAGCCGGCCGGGACGGCGATGACGTCGGTGCCGAGGTCCTCGGGCGCCGGCAGGGTGCGGGAGCGCTCAAGCATGGACCCGGGACGACGGCTGAGCTCCCTGGTGTCGAACACCAGGGGTGAGCGCGGGTCGGGGCGATTCATGGCTTCCACACGGGTTGGGGTCGGCCCACGCCTCAGCGGGGTGGACCGAACGACAAGGCTACCGGACCCGCGGCCCGCACCCAAATCCCCGCGGAACGGAGAGACTGGCCGCATGGCCGACGCGACCCGGTACACCCATGGGCACCACGAGAGCGTGCTGCGCTCGCACACCTGGCGCACGGCGGCCAACTCCGCCGCATACCTGCTGCCCCACCTGCGGGACGGGATGTCGGTGCTCGATGTCGGCTGCGGCCCGGGGACGATCACGGTGGGTCTCGCCCGCCTCGTCGGTGGGGCCGGGCGGGTGCTCGGCGTCGACGCCGCGCCCGAGGCGCTGGAGCCGGCCCGGCGGCTGGCCCGGGAGAGCGGCCTTGGGAACGTCTCCTTCGCGCTGGGCGAGGTCGAGGACCTCGGGTTCCCCGACGGCACCTTCGACGTCGTGCACGCCCACCAGCTGCTGCAGCACGTCGGCGACCCGGTGGCCGCGCTGCGGGAGATGCGGCGCGTCTGCCGGCCGGGCGGCCTCGTGGCCGCTCGCGACGCGGACTACGGCGCGATGAGCTGGTTCCCCGAGGTCGCCGCGCTCGAGGAGTGGCAGCGGATGTACCGGCTGGTGGCCCGCAGCAACGGGGCCGAGCCGGACGCCGGCAGGCGCCTCAGGTCGTGGGGACGAGCTGCCGGTTTCGCCTCGGTGACCGCGAGCGGTTCGGCATGGTGCTACGCCTCGGTGGAGGAGGTCCGCTGGTGGGCGAGCCTGTGGGCGGACCGGGTCACGGCGTCGGCCCTGCACGGGCAGGCGGTCGAGCGGGGGATCGCGACGCATGCCGCGCTCGAGGAGATGGCCGCGGGCTTCGGCACCTGGGCGGCGAGCGGGGATGCGTGGTTCCTCGTCCCCCACGGGGAGCTGCTCGGCCGGGTGGGCTCGCCCCAGTCGCCCGGCTCAGCCAGGACCACGACGGAGACGCTCGCCCAGCGCGGCGAGGACGGTGTCGGGGACGAGTCCCGACACATCCCCCCCGTAGGTGACGACCTCCTTGACGAGTGAGCTGGAGACGTGCTCGTAGGACGGGTTGCCCGGCAGGAAGACGGTCTCGACCCCCGTCAGGTGCTTGTTCATCAGTGCCATCGGCAGCTCGTAGGCGAAGTCCGTCCCGCCGCGCAGCCCCTTGACGATCGCCGTCGCCCCAACGTCACGGCAGACGTCGACGAGCAGGCGGTCGGCGAACGCCACGGTCCGCGCGTTCGGCACGTCCTCGAGTGCCTCACCGAGCAGCCTGAGGCGCTCGTCGACCGTGAACGTCCCCTCCTTGCCCGCGTTGTACAGCACGGCCACGACCACCTCGTCGAACAGGGCCGCTGCGCGGGAGACCACGTCGACGTGCCCGTTCGTGACGGGGTCGTAGGAACCAGGGCACACGCACCGGGAGGTCACGCCGGCCAACCTACCCT
>JBPCOG010000305.1:0-1235 GCA_051000455.1 Lapillicoccus sp.
CGTGGGTGAAGGCATCTCCCAGACCGGGGTCTGTGTACTCCGCATAGGGCCGGTCAGAGCCGTGCACGAGGGCGTCGACGCCGACGACACGGACGGTGGCGTCCACGGCTCGTGGGCCGTACGAGGACGTCTCGTAGTAGGTGTTGGGGTCGATCTGCCCGAGCGCACCGCCCCTGGCGGCCAGACGCTCGTGGTGCAGGGGGGCGAGACCGGCCAGGGCCACGAACGCCACCCGGAGCGTGGGGTATGACGGGCGGCCGGCGACGTGCCCCGCGTGCCACGCCGCGTGCAGCTGGCTCACGTAGGGGACGAGCGCCGGCCACCACGACGGCGCCCCGGATCCGTGGACGGCCACCGGACCGGGGTGGACGAGGAGCGGTCGCCCCGCCTGGGCGAGCACCTCGAGGACATCCCCCATGCGCTCCACGGCAGCGACGTCGGCGAGCGCGGTCGCCGGCAGCTGGAGGCCCACCACCCGGTCCTGCGCAAGGACCTCGCGCAGGTCGGCGAGGTCGGGCTCGACGACGTTGACCGCTGCCCAGACCCGGTAGGGGTCACCAAGGGCGGTGGCACCGGCGTGCCACGCTTGGAGCAGGCCAGCGGACTGCTCCGGCGGGAGGTGCTCGATGCCCAGCGGGCTGGACATGGAGACGAGTGCCCGTCCCGTCCCGGCGACCTGCTCACGCTGCGCCCGGTCCGCCCGGTCGTGGTCGCGCGGCGTGATGAGGAATGGCCGCTCCCCCCGGAGGGAGAGGGTCCACCCGGCCAGACGGGGGGGTTCCGCCCGGCACCGAAGGGCCTCGACCAGCTGCTCCGGCCAGAGGTGCTGGTGACAGTCGACGCGCATGACCCCCATCTTTCGGACCGTTATGAAGCCTTCAGTGAAGCGGTTCAGTGAAGGGTTTCAGTGAAGCGCTTCATCGACGGAAATGCAAGTCCACGCGCCCGTTGGAACCGAGGTCGCACCGGTACGCTGCCCGATGTGCCCCCCCGCCGTCGACGACCGACCCTCAACGACGTCGCCGAGGCGGCGGGGCTCTCGGCGGCCACGGTCTCGTACGCCCTGCGCGGCCTGCAGGTGCCCGAGGAGACCCAGGCGCGCGTACGCGAGGTCGCATACCGCCTGGGGTACGAGGTCAACCCCATCGCCCGGGCCCTGGCCAGTGGCCGCAGTGGCACGGTTGGGGTGCTGTTCGGGTCCCTGGAGGACCTCTGGCAGCAGGAGCTGGCGGTCG
>JBPCOG010000077.1:0-1078 GCA_051000455.1 Lapillicoccus sp.
CACGCGGGTGTTCAACGTCGGGGACAGCCGGGTGTATGCCGTGACCGGCGGCTCGCTGCGCCGCCTCAGCACCGACGACAGCCCGCCCCTCGAGCCGGGACAGACCACGACACACATCGTGACTGAGACGATCGGTGGGCACCCGGCATACCGGGCGGTGGAGGTGCACGTCAGCGCCGAACCGACGGCAGCGTTCTCACGGCTGCTGGTGTGCTCCGACGGGCTGAGCGACGTCGTCGACGAGGACGCCATGGGACGGCTGCTCGGCGAGCACGGGGACGGGACTGCAGCCGCGTTCGCGCTGTGGCGGGCCGCCATCGAGGGCGGGGGGCCGGACAACATCACGCTGGCCGTCGTCGACCTCGACGTGGACCTGGACGGCGACCGGGACGTGGACGACGGCTAGGGCCGGGCGGAGCGCCCGCTAGGAGCGCGGCACGTCGTCGTCCAGCAGGGCCAGCAGCGGCTCGCGGTCCGCCTTGGCCAGGTACCCGGCGTAGTAGTCGTACAGCGAGCGCCGTGAGGCCCGAGCCGCCAGGACCCCGTCGCCCGCCCGGATCGCGGCCAGGACCTCCTCGTGGTGGCGCAGGGACCGTCGCATCAGCGCCCTGCTGTTGCGTGCCCGGGAGAGCTTGTCGGAGATGAGCGAGAGCACGACGCCGCGCACGACCGCGTTGCACACCTGGATGAGCGTGTTCCGGCTGGCCGCCGCCACCGCCTCGTGGAAGGCGACATCGGCCTCGGAGAACGCGGCATACCCCTCGTCCACGGCCGCGCGCATCACCTCCAGCGCCGCCTCCATCCCGGCCAGCTCCTCGGCGGATCGCAGCCGGGCCGCCAGCCGGTTGGCCGCGCTGTCGAGGATCATCCGCGAGCCGATCAGCTCGGCGAGTGACATCTCCGACGCCCGCGCGAGAAGCGTCACCTGCTTGACCAGGCCGCCGGGCGAGAAGGGCAGGACCTCGGGTCCGTGCGGGTCGCCGGGCCGGGACCGGACGACGCCCGTCGACTCGAGCACCCGTAGCGCCTCGCGGACCGTCGAGCGGCTCGCCCCGAACTGCACGACGAGCTCGCGCTC
>JBPCOG010000011.1:0-11970 GCA_051000455.1 Lapillicoccus sp.
CGACAACGGCGGGGACATCAGTAGTTCTGGGCCATGTTCGTGAACCGGCTGTAGTGGCCCTGGAAGGCCACCACGATCGTCTGGGTCGGGCCGTTGCGGTGCTTGGCCACGATCAGGTCCGCCTCCCCCGCGCGCTGTGACTCCTTCTCGTAGACCTCCTCACGGTGCAGCAGGATGACGATGTCCGCGTCCTGCTCGATGCTGCCCGACTCACGCAGGTCGCTCATCTGCGGGCGCTTGTCCCCGCGCTGCTCGGCGGCCCGGTTGAGCTGCGAGATCGCCACCACCGGGACGTCGAGCTCCTTGGCCAACAGCTTGAGCGCGCGGGAGAACTCGGAGACCTCCTGCTGACGGGACTCGACCCGCTTGCCGGAGCTCATCAGCTGCAGGTAGTCGACGACGACGAGCTTGAGGTTGTGCCGCTGCTTGAGCCGGCGGCACTTGGCCCGGATCTCCATCAGCGACATGTTCGGCGAGTCGTCGATGAACAGGGGCGCGTCCGACACCTTGCCCATCGTCGCGGCGAGCCGGGTCCAGTCGTCCTCGCGCATGGTGCCCTTGCGCATGTGCTGTAGCTGGATCCCTGCCTCGGCGGACAGCAGCCGCATGGTGATCTCGGTGCGCCCCATCTCGAGCGAGAACAGCACCGAGGCCATGTTGTGCCGGATCGCGGCGGACCGGGCGATGTCCAGGCCGAGGGTCGACTTGCCGATCGCCGGTCTGGCTGCGAGGACGATCATCTGGCCGGGGTGCAGACCGTTGGTCAGCTGGTCGAGCTCCGTGAGGCCGGTCGGCACCCCCGTCATCTCGCCCGACTTGCCGGACGCGACCTCGATCTCGTCGACGGTCATCTCGAGGATGTCGCCGAGCACCGCGTAGTCCTCGCCGCCGCGCTTGTCGGCAACGGCATACACCTCGGCCTGGGCGGCGTTGACAATGTCCTCGACGTCCCCGCCCCCCTGCGCGTAGCCGAGCTGGACGATGCGGGTCCCGGCCTCGACGAGCCGGCGCAGGATGGCACGCTCGGCGACGATCTGCGCGTAGTAGCCGGCGTTCGCGGCCGTGGGCACCGAGGAGAGCAGCTGGTGGAGGTAGGCCTGGCCGCCGACGCGAGCGAGGTCGCCGCGCTTGGTCAGCTCGTCCGAGACGGTGACCGCGTCCGCCGGCTCCCCGCGGCCGTAGAGGTGGAGCACGGCCTCGAAGATCGACTCGTGCGCCGGGCGGTAGAAGTCGCCTCCCTTGAGCACCTCGACGCAGTCCGCGATGGCATCCTTGGACAGCAGCATCCCGCCGAGCACGGACTGCTCGGCGGGCACGTCCTGAGGGGGGAGCCGGTCGTCACCGGTGCTGTCGGTCGCACCGGGAAACAGCTCCTGGATCGTCACAAATCCCCTACCCGAACCTCGAAGAACGTCACGCAACAGCACAGCACGAGCCGCCGACACACCTGGTGTCCACCGCCGAGGGAACCTCCGCCGGACCGGTATGCCGGGTCGGCACGTTCGCGAGTGCCTCACGCTAGGTCCACGGCGGCACCCCCTCAACCGGCGCCTGTGGACCGGTTGGGGAGAACGTGTGCGCCGCGCGCGGCCCGGTTGTGCACACCCTGGGGACGGGGTGTGCACAACCTCGTCGCTGGAGCAGGCTCCGGTGCGGGCCGACGTGCGAAAACGGACATCCACCGCCTGTGGACAGAAAGAAGTCGCAACAATCTTTCGCCCACCAGGGCCGCGTCCCAACAGGTGGTCCTATCGTCGGAGGATGTGCCGAAACATCCGCCAGCTGCACAACTTCGAGCCTGCCGCTACCAGCGAGGAGGTCCGCGCCGCGGCCCTGCAGTACGTGCGGAAGGTCTCCGGCAGCACGACCCCGTCCGAGGTGAACCGGCACGCCTTCGACGAGGCGGTCGAGGCCGTCGCAGCCGCCACCGAGCACCTGCTCTCCCACCTGCGGACCGCCGCGCCACCCAAGGACAGGGCAGCCGAGGCCGCCAAGGCGCGGGCCCGCAGCGCGGTGCGCTTCGGGACCCCGGCCTGAGCACCCTCCGCGCGTCGCGGCAGCGGCGCGAGATCATCCGGCTGGCCGTCCCGGCCTTCCTCGCGCTCGTCGCGGAACCGCTGTTCCTGCTCGCCGACTCCGCGATCGTCGGGCACCTGGGTACCACGCCGCTCGCCGGGCTCGGGGTGGCCAGCGCGGTGCTGCTGACCGCCGCCGGCATCTTCGTGTTCCTCGCCTACGCGACCACGAGTGTCGTCGCCCGGCAGCTCGGGGCCGGGTCCCCCTCCGGGGCGATCGGTGCCGGCCTCGACGGACTCTGGCTCGCGCTGCTGACCGGCGCGGCCACCGGGGTGCTCGTCGGCGTCCTCGCCTCCCCCCTCAGTGCGGCCTTCGGCGCCTCCGAGGCGGCCCACGAGCAGGCGGTGACGTACCTGCGGATCTCGGCCCTCGGCATACCCGGCATGCTGGTCATCCTCGCCGTGACGGGGGTGCTGCGGGGACTGCAAGACACCAGGACGCCGCTGATCGTGTCAGTGCTCGGCTTCGGCGCCAATGTGGCGCTGAACCTGCTGCTCGTCTTCGGGCTGCACTGGGGGATCGCGGGTTCCGCGTGGGGGACCGTCATCGCCCAGACGGGTATGGCCATGGCCCTCAGCGCCGTCCTCGTGCGGGGCGCCCGGAGGCTCAGTGCCCCCCGCCGCCCGCACCCGAGGCGGATCCTGCGGGCGGGCGTCGGCGGCCTGCCGCTGCTGGTGCGAACCCTCGCGCTGCGGGCGGTGCTGCTGCTCACCACCTGGGCCGCCGCCGGCCTCGGCGACTCCGGGCTGGCGGCCCACCAGGTGACGATGACGGTCTGGAGCTTTCTCGTGTTCGCCCTCGACGCCCTGGCCATCGCCGCCCAGGCCATGACGGGCCGGTCACTGGGCGCTGGGGACTGGCGCGGGGCGCGCGAGACCACCCGGACGATGGTCCAGTGGGGCTGCGTCGCCGGGGTGGTGCTGGGGGTCGCGCTGATGCTGGGCCGGTGGCCGATCGCGCGTGCCTTCACCGCCGACCCCCAGGTCGCCGGCGCAATCGCCTTGGCGCTCGTCGTCGTCGCGCTCGGCCAACCACTGGCCGGCTACGTCTTCGTCGTCGACGGCGTCCTCATCGGCGCCGGGGACGGGCGCTGGCTCGCTGCGGCGATGACGCTCACGCTCGCGCTCTACGTCCCGGCCGTCTCCCTCGCCCGGTCGGCCGGGGGCGCGGCGATGCGGGCCGGGATGGTCGACCTGGCACTCCGGGACCTGTGGGTGGCGTTCACCGTCTTCATGCTCATCCGGGGGGCCACCCTCTGGTGGCGGCTGCGGGGCAGCGGCTGGGTGGTGACCGGCGCGACCCGCTGACCCCACAATGGGCGGGTGAGCCAGTTCCTCGAGGGCATCCTCGGCCTCTCGCCCGTGTGGATCTACGTCCTCGTGGGGCTGCTGGTGTTCGCCGAGGACGCGATCTTCGTGGGCTTCGTCATCCCCGGCGAGACGGCGGCGGTGCTCGGCGGGGTCGCGGCGAGCTTCGGACGGGTGGACCTCGCCGCGGTGCTCGTCCTCGTCGTCGCGGCCGCGATCGTCGGCGACACGGTCGGCTACGAGGTTGGCAGACACTTCTTCGGGCCGAGGGTGATGAAGGGCCGCCTCCTGCACCGGCACCGGCACCGGCTGGAGAAGGCGGAGGACTTCCTCCACCGCAAGGGTGGCTCCGCGGTGTTCCTCGGGCGGTTCACCGCCTTCTTCCGCGCGATGATGCCCGCCCTCGCGGGCGCGTCGAGGATGCCGTACCGGCGATTCCTGGTCTGGAACGCCGCGGGTGGCATCATCTGGGGCTCGCTCTTCGTCGTCCTCGGCTACCTCGCCGGCAGCTCCTTCCACACCCTCGAGCAGCGGGTCAGCCGCGGGATGGCCATCGCGGTGGCGGCTATAGTCGTCACCGCCGCGATCGTCTGGAGGATCCGCTCCGAACGCCGCGACAAGGCCGAGGAGCGTGAGTATGCCGGGGACGCACCGGCCGCTGATGACGTGACCGGCGCCTGACCCTCAGTGGAGCAGGCCGACAGAGGAGGGGTGCCACCTGATGGATGCGGACGAGCCGGTCGACATCGAGCAGGTCGAGCGGGCCATCCATGAGGCCCGCGAGGCCAGGGACCACCTGCTGGACGTGGACGCCGACGCGATCCTGCATGACGAGGGCGAGGGCGAGGGCGAGCCGCCCGCCGGCGGGGAGGGTGGCGAGGGGGAGGCAGCAGGGAACCAAGCCGCCGAGGACCCGGCGGAGCAGGCACCCGACGAGGACCGGCCAAGGCAGGCCGAGGGCCTGGGTCAGTCACGGCCGAGCGACGACCCCGGGGAGCACGCCCCTGACGAGGACCCCGCGGCGCAGCCCGAGGAGACCGGGGACGGCGGGGAGCACGCCCCTGACGAAGGCCACGCGGCGCAGCCCGAGGAGACCGGGGACGGCGTCCAGGCCGGCGGGGACCGCGCAGCGCAGGCACCCGACCGGGACCCCGGGAGGGGCTAGCCGCCGCTCAGGCGTCCCGGCGCCGGCGAGCCTGTTCGGCCTTACGGCGCAGCTGGTTCCACGTCCCGGCGAGTCCCATGGCACTGCGCACCTCGCCGACGACGGTCCGTACCTCCCGGCGGGTGCGATCGGTGCCGTCGACGATCAGCTCGTCGAGCAGCCCGCTCTGTCCCTCGTACTTCGCCCGCCGCTCCCGCATCGGCTCCAGGAAGACGTGCAGTGCGGCGGCGAGCCTGGCCTTGACCTCCACGTCGCCCACCGTGCCGGCACGGTAACGCGCCTTGAGCTCGGCAACCTCGTCCTTGTCGTCGTTGAACGCGTCGTGGTACTGGAAGACGGGGTTGCCCTCGACGGTACCGGGAATGTCGGCGCGTACCCGGTTGGGGTCGGTGTACATGCCCCTGACCTTGCGTTGGACCTCTGCCTCGCTGTCGGACAGGAGGATGGCGTTGCCGATCGACTTGCTCATCTTCCCTTGGCCGTCGGTGCCGAGCAGGGTCGGCACCTCGCTCACCACGAGCTCCGGGACCGGGAACACCTCTCCGTAAAGGTGGTTGAACCGCCGGGCGATCTCCCGGGTGACCTCGATGTGGGCATGGTTGTCCTTGCCGACCGGGACGACATGGGCCTTGACGCAGAGGATGTCCGCGGACTGGAGGACGGGGTACCCGAGCAGGCCGTAGGGCATCTCCTCCTTGTGGGCGTCGCGAGCCATCTCCTTCAGGCTGGGCACCCGCTCGAGCCGCGGGACCGTGACGAGGTTCTGGAAGAGCGTGTTCAGCTCGGAGACCTCAGGGATCGCCGACTGCAGGTAGAAGGTGGCCCGCTCCGGGTCGATCCCCGCCGCGAGCGAGTCGAGCACCATGTCCCGGGCGTTCTGCGACACCTGGTCGATGTCGGCGCGGGTGTTCCTCGTCGTCAGCATGTGCAGGTCCGCGATGATGAGGAACGTCTCGAACTCATGCTGCAGGTGCACCCGGTTCTGGATGCTGCCGACGTAGTGACCGAGGTGCAGCTTGCCGGTGGGCCGGTCTCCGGTCAGCATCCGCCGGGACGCCGTTTCCTGCGGTGTCGGCGGCGGCACCGGCGTCGACGCGGTCGGCGGAGTGGAGCCGGCGGCGGCGGCGGCGGACGCGTCGGGGGTCACCCGGGAGGTCATGGCAGGACCTTTCAGTCTCGGGGGCGCCGTCGGGCGTGACCGACCCGGCGGCGCGGCGCGGGGTTCAGCCGGCGACGACCTCGAGGCCGACCGTCGCCTGGACCTCGGGGTGCAGCCGCACCAGCGCCTCATACGTGCCGGTCGTCTTGATGTGGCCCTTGACCTCGATCTTGCGCCTGTCGAGCTCCGGCCCCCCGGCCGCCCTGACGGCCTCGGCGATGTCGCCGCTGGTGACAGCGCCGAAGAGCCGGCCGGACTTGCCCGCCCTGGCCGAGACCGTGACGGCCCTGCCCTCGAGGCGGCCCTTGACCGCCCTGGCCTCCTCGAGGGTGCGGATCTCACGGCTGGCCCGGGCCTTGAGGATCGAGTCGACCTGCTTCTGACCGCCCTTCGTCCAGGCCGTGGCGACACCGCGCGGCAGGAGGAAGTTGCGGGCATAGCCGTCCTTGACCTCGACCATGTCACCGGCAGCGCCGAGACCCGATACCTCGTGGGTAAGAATCAACTTCATGGCTGAGCGTCTCCTTCGTGTGGCGCAGGCTCAGCGAGCCGAGCTCGAGTAGGGCAGCAGTGCCATCTCACGGGCGTTCTTCACGGCCGTCGCGATGAGTCGCTGCTCCTGGACGGACACCCCGGTCACCCGCCGGGCGCGGATCTTGCCGCGGTCGGAGATGAACTTGCGCAGCAGCGCGGTGTCCTTGTAGTCGATGTTCTCGATCTTGGCGATCTTCAGCGGGTTCGCCTTCTTCTTGGGCTTGCGCACAACGGGCTTGGCCATCGTGGTCTCTCCTTGGGTTCGTGGTGGAGCCGTGCAGCTTCGCGGGACCGAGGCTGCTGCTGGCGTCTGCCGTGCTGTCGCGTCTGCCGTGCTGTCGTCGGCGTGCTGGGTTTCGCTGGCCGGTGGACTAGAACGGCGGCTCGTCGTAGGACGGGGCGTTGCCCCATCCGGGGGCACCGCCCTGCGTGCCACCCTGGTTGCCGCCGCCTTGGTTGCCGCCACCCTGGTTGCCAGAGCCCTGGTTGCCGCCGCCCTGGTTGCCGCCGCCCTGGTTGCCAGAGCCCTGGTTGCCGCCGACCTGGTTGCCAGAGCCGCCACCCGACGGCCCGGTGGCCCACGGGTCCTCGGCCGGGGCGCCGAAGCTCCCGGAACCGCCTTGGGCGCCCTGGCCACCGAAGCCGCCGCCCGAGCCGCCCCCGCGCTGGGTCTTGTTGACCTTCGCGGTTGCGTACCGCAGCGACGGGCCGAGCTCGTCGACGTCCATCTCCAGCACCGTGCGCTTCTCGCCCTCCTTGGTCTCGTAGGAGCGAGACTTCAGACGGCCGGACACGATGATGCGGGAGCCGCGCTGCAGGGACTCGGCGACGTTCTCGGCCGCGTCCCGCCAGACCGAGCAGCGCATGAACAGCGTCTCGCCGTCCTTCCACTCGTTGCTCTGGCGGTCGAAGGCGCGCGGGGTCGACGCGACCGTGAAGTTGGCAACCGCCGCGCCGGACGGGGTGAACCGCAGCTCCGGGTCGCCGGTGAGGTTGCCGATGATCGTGATGACGGTGTCGCCAGCCATGGGTGCTTCCTCGTTGGGTCAGGCGCCGGGGCGCAGGAGCTTGGTCCGCATGACCGACTCGTTGAGACTGAGCTGGCGGTCCAGCTCCTGGGCCGTTGCCGGCTCTGCGGTCATGGTGATGACGGCGTAGACGCCCTCGGACTTCTTGCGGATCTGGTACGCCAGGCGGCGCCGACCCCAGATGTCCACCTTGTCGACGGTGCCGCCGCCGTTGGTCACGACGGTGAGGAACTTGTCCAGCGACGGAGCGACGGAGCGCTCCTCGATCTCGGGATCCAGGATGATCATGAGCTCGTACTGACGCATGCGTTAACCCACCTCCTCTGGTCTGGCGGTCACGGTCTCTCCGTGACAGGAGGGTTGCTGCGTCCCACCGGACACCACCATGCCAGTCACCCCCGACACGGGTCAGGAGCTGTCCACAGGGGACGGACGACGGACGCGGTATGCCGCGGCGAACCGCCCCAGACTACCGGCACCTCCCGCAGCCGGGAAATCGGGCGTGGCTGGGGCCGCTGTTCGGCCTTGGCTGCGCCCCTGTCCCGGTCAGGACCGTGACAGGGGGACAGTCAGCGAGGCAACTGTCAGGAGAACCGGACCACCAGCGCGTCGGGGCGCCCGCTCAGCACGCCGTCCGCGCCGTCCGGGTCTGCGACGGGCGGATCTGCGGTGGTGTCGTCCTCCGGGGCCGGCGCACGGTCCCACGCCACCTGCCAGGTCCGACGCGCCAGCGACCCCATCGCAGCGACACGGAGCAGCAGGAAGAAGCCGTACCACCCGGCCGGGAGGCCGCGGTCCGGGGTGACCGAGGTCGCGAAGTACAGCCAGACGGCGATGAAGTGCAGTGCCTCGGCGCCGGCCCACAGGAGGTGGTCCTTCCAGCGCAGACCGACCAGCGCCACGAGCGGGACCAGCCACAGCGAGGACTGGACGGGCACCGACTTGCCGGTGACCATGACGACGACGAGCATGACCAGGGCCACCTCGGCCACCGTGGGCCGACGGCGCGCGCCGAGGGCGAGGGCCGCACCGGTGAGCAGCGCCGCGACCCAACCCATCACGCACATGGCCGTGACGATCGCGTTGGGAACGGTGTAGCCGGCCAGCTGGGGCAGCAGCCACGGGGTGCCGAAGCCCGGGCCAGATCGTGCCCAGGACTGGTAGGGCAGCCACGCCGCGGCAGGGTTGGCAACCACGAGGACGAGCAGGACGGCGGCGAAGGCCCCGGCCGCAGCCCCGACCGTGAGCGCGGCCGCTCGGACTCGCCCGCTGCGCAGCGCGAGCAGCATGATGGCGACCAGGATGACGACGGGGTACGAGCGGGCCGAGGCGGCGAGGCCGAGCAGGACCCCCGACGCCACGAGTCTCTGCCGACTCCACAGGTACATCCCCGCCGCCGTGAGCGCGAGCCCGAGCACGTCCGGAGCCACGACGAGCGTCAGGGCCACCACGGGGGACAGCGCCACGTGGGCCGCGTTCCACGGCAGCCGGGGCGTGGTCGCCGCGGTCCACCACGTCGTCAGGGCGATGAGCACTGCTCCAAGGACGGCCCACAGCCCGAAGTAGAACCGGCTCTGGTCCTCCATCGGCGCGGCCGGGACGAGCGATGCCAGCAAGGTCATGACCAGGTTGGTGAGCGGTGGCTGGACCGGTGTCGGGCCCCCCGCTGCCCCGGTGAGCAACGCCCATAACCCGGCCGTCAGTCCCTGGTCCTTGTAGGTCGCCGGGATGTCGGAGAAGCAGGCTTGCCAGAACTGGTCCGGCGTGCTCCAGCCGCTGTCGATGCAGTGGGCGCGCATCGTGACGCCCAGCGCGACGGGCAGCGCAGAGGCTGCGGCGAGGGCTCCGGCGTAGTAGCGCCACCCACGGGCACCCGCCACGGCATACCGCCCCAACGGGCCCCCGGCGACCTCCGACGCCGCCACGGCCACCGGGTCCTCACGGGTGGGCACCGGCGCAGCGTCCCCGGCGCGTCCGCCTGCACTGACGCGGTCGCCTGCGCTGCTCATGGGACGGCGGGCCGGCCGGGGTCCGGGGGACCCGCGACGTCCGCCGGGAGCAGCGCGCCCGTGGTGAGGCTCAGCCCGGCCGCCGTCCCCAGTGGTGCCGCCGTCCCCGGTGGCGCCGCCGTCGGGGGCGAGAGCGTCCTCGTGGGCGTCGTCGTCACGGGCGGCGGCGTCGTGGTGGTCGGGGGTCGCGACGTCGTCGACGGGGGCGGAGGCGTCGTCGTCGTGGGCGGCGTGGTCCGCGGCGGCGGAACGCTCGTCGTCGTGCTCGTCGTCGTCGTGGGCGGCGTCGTCGTGCTCGTCGTCGTGGTGGGCGGCGAGGTCGTGGTCGTCGTGGTGGGCGGCGGGGTCGTCGTCGTGGTGGTCGGCGTCGTCGTCGTAGTAGGCGGGGTCGTCGTGGTGGCCGGCGTCGTCGTGCTCGTCGTCGTGGACGTCGTGGCCTTGTCGTCACCGATCCCGGCGCGCTTGGGGAACGGCAGGACCGGCTCCCCGTTGAGGGCCGCCTTCATGAAGTCGTCCCAGATCGACAGCGGGAACGAGCCGCCAGTCAGCTCGTCGATGCCACCGATGTCGTAGAGCGGCTGGGGCACCCCGTTGACGTCCTTGTACATCCCTACGGCGACGGACAGCTGCGGGACGTAGCCGACCCACCAGACGGACTTGTTCTCCGTGGAGGTCCCGGTCTTGCCCGCTGACGGCCGGCCGATCGCCTGCGCCTTGGCGCCGGTGCCGCCGGGCGCGGTGACCTGCTGCATCGCGTCGATGACGTCGGCGGCCACGTCCTTGCCGAAGGTCTGCTCGGTCTTCTTGTCGACGTGGTAGGTGATGTCGACCTCGGCGGAGGTGACGGTGTCGATGAGGTACGGCGTGGCCCGGGTCCCCTGCGCGGCGATCGTCGCGTAGGCGTTGGCCATGTCCAAGACCGTCGGGGAGGCGGTGCCGAGGACGTTCGTGTAGTTCTCCTCCAGCCCGGCCGTCCCAGCCGGCAGCCCGGCAGCGATCGCCGCGTCCTTGGTCGCCTTCGGCCCGACCCTGACGTTCAGGCCCATGTATGCCGTGTTGATGGACTTCGCGGTGGCGGTGCGCAGGTCCACCATCCCGTAGGAGATCTTGCCGAAGTTGCGGATCCCCTCGGGATTGTCGAACTGGGGGAACCTGATCGGGCTGTTGCCGTCGAACATCGTCCGGGTGCTGATGCCCTGCTGCAGCCCGGCGATGAGCGTGAACGGCTTGAAGGTCGAGCCCGCCTGCATCACGGCGTCGGTGGCCGAGCTGAACTGCCGCGCCTGGTAGTCCTTGCCGCCGTACATGGCCACGACGGCACCGCTCCCCGGGCGCACGGCGACCAGCCCGGCATACAGGTCCTTGGCCGTGTCGCCCTTTGGCAGGTTGTTGTCCATCGCCTGGACGGCGCCGTCCTGGGCCTTCTTCTGGATCGTCGTCCGGATCCGCAGGCCGCCGCGGTCGATGTCGGCGTCGGTGAGCTTCAGCCTGGACTTCAGCTCCTTGCGCACGCTGTCGACGACGTAGCCGTTGGGGCCGGTGAGCGCCTTGCTCGGCTGCAGCGGCGCGAACCGGGGAAGCGACGCCCTGGCGCGCTCCTCCGGGGCGAGCCAGCCCTCGCTGACCATCCCGTCGAGGACGTAGCCCATCCGCGAGGTGACGTTCTGCAGCTGCTTCTCGCCGAGCCCGGGGTCGTACAGGGAAGGGCCCCGGATGACGGAGGCGAGCACCGCGCCCTCGCTCACCGTCAGCTGGCCGACGTCCTTGCTGAAGTAGGCCCGCGCGGCGGTCTGGATGCCGTACGCCCCGCGGCCGTAGTAGATCGTGTTGAGGTAGCTCTCGAGGATCTGGTCCTTGGACTGCTGCTGGTCGATCTTGACGGAGATGACGATCTCCTTGAACTTGCGGGTCACCGTCTGGTCCGAGCTGAGGAAGTAGTTCTTGACGTACTGCTGGGTGATCGTCGACCCCCCCTGTCGCGAGCCGCCGCTCAGCGCCTGCCAGACCGCCCGGACGATCCCGGTTGGGGAGACCCCGGAGTTGCTGTAGAAGCCGCGGTCCTCGGCGGCGAGCAGCGCCTTCTGGACGTGGTCGGGGACCTGTTGCAGCGGCACCGACTGCCGGTTGACCTCGCTGATCCGGGCCATCTCGGTCGTGCCGTCGTCGTAGTAGACGATCGAGGCCTGTGCGCCGGCGAGCTGGTTCGGGTTGGGGATCGCGATCGCCGCGAAGGCGACACCGAGCCCGACGCAGCCGAGGACGAACAGGGCGATCAGGCCCAGCAGGATGCGGGTCCCCCACCGTCGCCTCGTGCGTGTCGCGCCGGCCCGGTCGGCTGTTCGTGTTCTGTCGTCGGCCACCAGTCCACTTTCCGTCTCACCCGCTCGGGCAGTCGGCCCGTCCCCGATCGCAGTTCAGTATGCCGTCCGCGCCGCGCGATCGCGGACTCCGGTGCGCGGACAGGGGCCGGTGGGGGGGTGGGCAGGGCGCGGGGCAGGGCCGGTCGGGAGGAGCGGCTGGACCGCGGCCGGGTTCTGGGGCCAGTCCTCAGGTTAGGTTGGGCACATGCCGAGTGAACTCGCGTCGGATCTCGTGGCCAACGTCATCGCCGTGTCCGTCGAGGTCGGGGACGAGGTGGAGGTCGGGGACGAGGTGGCCCTGCTGGAGTCGATGAAGATGGAGATCCCCGCAC
>JBPCOG010000354.1:0-2884 GCA_051000455.1 Lapillicoccus sp.
CCGCGGTATGCCGCGCCCGTGCCAGGGGCGAGGTCAGGACCCGGACGAAGGCGCGCCCGGCGAGGAGGGCTCCGGCCCGGCGCGCAGCGGCTTCTCCGGCCGGTGTCAGGGGGACGTCGGTCAGGCCGGTGTGCTGGCCAGACCTCGACCAGCTCGTCTCCCCGTGGCGCACCAGCACCAGGTGCCCCTCGGGCTCGGGTGCGGCGCCGCTCACCCGGCGCACTCTACGCGGGCCACCACTGACACGCTGGGACCCGGACCGGAGCGAGCAACGCCAAGGGTGCGACCAGAGGAGGATGAGCGCATGCCCACCTACGTCGCCTTCCTGCGGGCCGTCAACGTCAGCCCTCGCTGGGTGAAGATGCAGCGCCTGCGGGAGCTGTTGTCCGGCAACGGCTTCACCAGCGTGGAGACCCACATCCAGAGCGGTAACGTCAGGCTGACCTGTCCGACGCGCAGCGCCGCCAAGGTGGAGACGCAGCTGCGGGAGCTGGTCTCCGCCGAGTTCGGCTTCGACATCCCCGTCGTGGTCAGGACCCCGGCCGAGCTGCGGAGCCTGGCAAGGACCGTGGACGCCCTCCCGGCCCCCCTACCGGGCGAGCCACGCGTCTATGTGGCGTTCGCCGAGGCCGCCCCGGACGCCACCGGCACGGCCGCCCTGGAGGCCTGGGACGTGGACGGCGAACGGGCCAAGGTCGTCGGCAAGGACGTCGTCGTCTGGCTGTCCAAGCCCGCGAACGAGGCGAAGCTGACCAACGCCAGGCTCGAGCGCACCGGCCGGACCAGGGCCACGACCCGTGACATCAAGGTCGTCCGGACGCTCAGCGAGAAGTGGGGCTCCTGACCCGCCCGGGCGAGCGTGGCCCTCGAGGGAGCGAGACGTGCCCCCGGGTGAGCGCGCCGCGCCGCCACGTCAGGGACCTCCCCCCTCCCCACGACGCACGAGCTCGAAGCAGACCACCGCCGCGGCTGCCGACACATTGAGGGACTCCACGCCGTTGCACATCGGGATCGACACCCACAGGTCCACCATCTCGGCGATGGCGGGGTCGATCCCCGCCGTCTCACTGCCGAGGATCAGCGCCACCCTGTCGCCCAGCCGAGCGCGGAACAGCGGGCAGGCGCCCTCCGGCGACAGGCCGACGAGCTGGAAGCCGTTGTCACGCAACGTGATCGCTGCCTCGAGGGCTGTGCCGACCTTGAGGATCGGGGCCCGGAACGCGACGCCCGCCGAGGCCTTGACGACGAGCGGGTCGAGCGAGGCGACCCCCCGCCTCGGGACGACGATCCCGTCGACGCCGGCGGCCGTGGCGGACCGGATGACCATACCGACGTTCGCCGGGGTCGTGACGCCGTCGAGGAGCACGACCCGGCTCAGGGGGGCGTCGGCCAGCGCCTGTGCGAGCGGTCGCATCCGGGGCGCGACGACGTCGGCAAGGACTCCCTGGTCCTGCCGGCCGTTTCCCGCGAGCTTCTTGACGCGCTCCGCGCCGGCCCGCTGCAGCGGCACGCCACGACGAGCCGCTGCCGCGACGATCTCGTCCGCACCGGCGCCCCGGGCGGTGTCCGCGAGGATCACCTTGTCCACCTCGAGGGACCGGTCCGCGAGCACCTCGAGCACGGGGTTGCGGCCGTAGACGGTGATGAACCGGTCCTTCGGGGAGACGGGCACCGGCACGGGCACCGGCGCGGGCGGAGGCGGGGTGACGCGCGGGACGGCCTCGGGCACCGGCCAAGGATGGCACAGCGGCCCCGGGGGTCAGCGGTCCCGGTCGAACTGGTGCAGCAGGTCCTCGTCGACGAACCCGAGGGTGCGGTAGAGGCGGATCGCCTCGTCCCCGGCGTCGGCGACGACGACCAGCCGCTGCGCTCCGAGCTCGGCGAGGCCCCAACCGGCGACGTGGTGCATGAGCGTGCCGGCCAGTCCCTGCCGGCGGGCCCCGGGGTGGGTGTCGACGTCCTGGAAGGTGGCCAACCCGTCACCGACGGCGAACAGGCCCATGCCGCAGAGCATCCGCCCGCCGACGAAGGCCCCGAACCACTGGCCGTGACCCGCCTCGACGAGACCCCGGGTCGTCCGGACCCGGTTCTCCAGGAAGACCCGGTACCCCTCCGGGTCATCGCGTCCGTAGCCCGCCTGCTGAAGGGCCACCGACTGGCCCCAGTCGGCGTCGGAGGTGAGCGGACGGCATACCGCTGTGGGGTGGGGGTGCGGGGGCTCGGCCAGCTCGGCGGCGGTCAGCGCGATGCTCGCCGTGTAGAGCAGGCCGGCCCGGATCCAGCACAACGTCAGGTCGGAGGTGACGGGGCGGTCGTCGTCGAGGGCGACCGCGACGTGCGTGCTGTCGGGGAACGCCGCCACACAGGTGTCATCCCAGCGCTGGGCATCCTCGAAGTGCGCTCGGGCGACGAGGAAGTTGCCCCACCAGTACTGGGGGTTGCGGGGCGTCCGGACGATGACGTGGTCCTCGCCCTCCTCGACAACGCTGCCACCGAGCTCGAGGAGGGCAACGTCGGTCGCCAGGGCGAGGGAGCGGAACCGCATGGCCGAAGCGTAGGACCCCGGCTGTTCGTCCGGCGTTTGGTTGCATGCGGTCCCGGGCACTGGTAAGACGTACAGAGGACGACGGCGTCCGGCATGGCCGCCGCGGACCATTGGAGAGGGAGGCAGTCATGAGCGAGACACCCATGGACCCGATGCTGGACCCCGATGAGGGCAGCGAGGGCCCCGCTGACGTGGGCGCGAACGCTGGGGGCCAGGACGGCTGCGCCGACGGCGGGGCAGGAACCGACCCCGCATCGGCCGGACCGACCAGCGGCACCGGCTCGACCGGGGGCCCCTCCGGCGGTGACGCCGACGGTGGCGCCGACGGTGGCGCCGACA
>JBPCOG010000095.1:0-5454 GCA_051000455.1 Lapillicoccus sp.
CGGCATCGAGGCCCTGCTCGGGCAGCGGGTCCACCTCGACCTGCACGTCAAGGTCGCCAAGGACTGGCAGCGCGACCCCAAGGCGCTGCAGCGACTCGGATTCTGAGCCTCACCGGGGCAGGACGCCCTCGGCAAACCGAGAAGCGACAAGGGGCCAGTAGCCTCGAGGGGCCGCCGCGTTCGAGCGCTGGCACGGCTCGCCCCAACCGCCCGCCGAAAGCACGTGTCTCGACCACCGGCTGGCACGCCAGCCGAGAGGACCAAGGATGCACGGAACCGCCACTGCTCAGGAGGTGATCCTGCCACGTCGTCGCCCCGCCGACGTCGGGGTCCCCGCCTCGAGCGTGCTGGCTCTGCTGGACGGCCTCGACGCCGAAGGCATCGAGCTGCACAGCCTGATGGTCGTGCGCCACGGGCAGGTCGCGGCCGAGGGATGGTGGTCCCCCTACGGGCCGGAGCGCCCGCACCTGCTCTACTCGCTGAGCAAGTCGTTCACCTCCGCCGCGGTGGGCTTCGCCATCGCGGAGGGACGGTTCCGGCTCGACGACACCGTCGTGTCGCTGCTTCCCGGACACGTGCCCGACGACCTGGACCCCGCCGTCGCGACGCTGACCGTCCACCATGTCCTGTCGATGTCGACAGGGCACAACGCGGACACCCTTGAGCAGGCGTTCACGCTGGAACCGGACGACCTCGTCAAGGGCTTCCTCGGGGTGCCGCCCCAGGAGCCGGTCGGGTCACGGCACGTCTACAACAACACCTGCACCTACGTGCTGGCCATGCTCGTCCAGGAGCTGACGGGGGAGTACCTCCTCGACTACCTGCGCCCGCGCCTGCTGAGCCCCCTCGGCATCGGGCCAGCCCACTGGGACAATGACGCCCATGGCAACGCCGTCGGGTTCAGCGGCCTGCACCTCGCCACCGAGGCCGTCGCGGCCTTCGGCCAGCTGCTTCTCCAGTGCGGGCACTGGCAGGGCAGGCAGGTGCTCCCTGAGGGCTGGGTCGAGCTCGCGACCCGCAAGCACATCCCCAACGACCTCGACCCCGCAACGAACGTCGACTGGGCGCAGGGCTACGGATACCAGTTCTGGATGGCCCGGCACGGCTTCCGGGGGGACGGCGCCTACTCCCAGCTCTGCGTCGTCCTCCCCGATGAGGACCTCGTCGTGGTGACCACGGGGTGCTCCGAGAAGCTGCAGGGCGTCCTCGACAACATCTGGACCCACCTGCTCCCCGCTTTGGACACGTTCGCGTCGGCGGAGGACGAGTCGGCGGACGAGCTCGACACCCGGCTCGCGGCCTTGGCCCTCCCGGTGGTCGAGGGCGCCCTCGTCGGGCCGGCCGACGAGATGAGCTTCGACGTCCAGGAGGGCGGCGAGCAGGCGCCGCTTGCACCTGGGACGATCGTCGAGGTCCGCGCCGCCGGGGTGGAGGGGTGGGAACTCACGATCGTGACCGGTGACTCGCGGCTCACGCTCGCCTGCGGCCACACCTCCTGGGCCGAGTCAGCCCTGGGCACGGCCGCCGGTCCCTCGCGCGGTCCGCGAGGCACGGAACCGCGCGAACCGACCCCGGTGGTGGTGCGCGGCGGCTGGACGACGGCGGACACCTTCGAGGGGGACATCGTCCTCATCGAGACCCCACACCGGATCCGTTTCTCCTGCAAGGGCGCTCGCGCGGAGGCGACCTGGAACGCCGTGCCCCTCTCGGGCGCCCGCCTCGAGGCGCACCTGCCCTGACGGTCGCGCGCCCATTGACACCTCGTCTCAGGATGCGGTCAGGACGCCGGCAGGGTGGACGCCGGTGGGCACACGGCATACCCTCGACGTCGTGGGCACAGCACGTCTTCTCCTCGGGTGCCGCGACGAGGCCAACTAGGTCGGCCGCCCTCGTCGCGGAGCTGATGGTGTCCGGGCCGGGCCCCCAGCAGACGAGGACGCGAAGGCGAGAAGATGATCCACCCACAGCAACCCTCCGGTATGCCGTTCGGCAGGTACCTCCCGTTCCAGGACCAGATCGTCGTCGACCTGCCGGACCGGACCTGGCCGGACCGGACGGTCACCAGCGCCCCCCGCTGGTGCGCGGTCGACCTGCGCGACGGCAACCAGGCCCTCATCGACCCGATGAGCCCCGAGCGCAAGATGCGGATGTTCGACCTGCTCGTGCGGATGGGCTACAAGGAGATCGAGGTCGGCTTCCCGTCGGCGAGCCAGACCGACTTCGACTTCGTCCGGCAGCTCATCGTCGGTGGCCACATCCCCGACGACGTGACGATCCAGGTGCTCACCCAGTGCCGTGACCACCTCGTCGAGCGCACCTTCGACGCGATCCGCGGCGCCCGGGCGGCGATCGTCCACTTCTACAACTCCACCTCGGTGCTGCAGCGGCGCGTGGTCTTCGGCCTCGACCAGGACGGGATCATCGACATCGCTGTCCAGGGCGCCCGGCTGTGCCGCAAGCTCGCCGAGACGGTCCCGGACACGACGGTCTACTACGAGTACTCGCCGGAGTCCTACACCGGCACCGAGCTCGACTTCGCGGTGCGGATCTGCAACGAGGTCATCGCGGTCATCGACCCGAGCCCTGACCACAGGATGATCGTCAACCTGCCCGCGACGGTCGAGATGGCCACGCCCAACGTCTACGCCGACTCCATCGAGTGGATGATCCGGCACATCGACCGGCGCGAGTCCGTCGTCATGTCGCTGCACCCCCACAACGACCGCGGCACCGGCGTCGCCGCGGCCGAGCTCGGCTACCTCGCCGGCGCGGACCGGATCGAGGGGTGCCTGTTCGGCAACGGCGAGCGAACCGGCAACGTCTGCCTCGTCACCCTCGGCATGAACCTCTTCAGCCAGGGCATCGACCCCCAGATCGACTTCTCCGACATCGACGAGGTCCGGCGCACCGTCGAGCACTGCACCAACCTGCCGGTGGGCGAGCGCCACCCCTACGGCGGCGACCTCGTCTTCACGGCCTTCTCCGGCTCCCACCAGGACGCGATCAAGAAGGGCTTCGACGCGATGGAGCGCGAGGCTGGCGCCACCGGCCGGAAGGTCGACGAACTGGCGTGGGGCGTTCCCTACCTGCCGATCGACCCGCACGACCTCGGCCGGTCCTACGAGGCGGTGGTGCGCGTCAACAGCCAGTCCGGCAAGGGCGGCGTGGCCTACATCCTCAAGAGCGAGCACCACCTCGACCTGCCCCGGCGGCTGCAGATCGAGTTCTCCGGGGTCGTCCAGCGCGGCGCGGACCAGGACGGCGGAGAGGTCTCCCCGGCAGCCCTGTGGGCGAAGTTCGAGGACGAGTACCTGCCCAGCGACACCGACCCCTGGGGCCGGTTCTCCCTGGTCAGCATGCGCTCGGACTCCGCGGTGGACGGCCTGAGCAGGCTCTCGGTCACGTTGACGGACAAGGGCAACCAGGTGACCGTCGAGGGGGAGGGCAACGGCCCGATCGCCGCGTTCGTCGACGCGCTGTCCAGGCTCGACGTCGACGTCCGCGTCCTCGACTACCACGAGCACGCCCTCTCGGCCGGCGGGGACGCCCGTGCCGCGGCCTACGTCGAGTGCGCCGTCGGGGAGCGGGTGCTCTGGGGCGTGGGCCTGGACCCCTCGATCGTCACCGCGTCCCTCAAGGCCGTCGTCTCGGGCGTCAACCGCTTCGAGCGCGCCGGCGACTGAGCCCGCCGCGATGACCTCTCGACTCGTCATCGGCGGGTACACCACCACACCGGACGGCGCCTGCACCGGGGGGCTGGCCATGGCCTCGATGGGACCGCAAGGCCTCGGGACACCCGTCGTCGTCGCCGAGGCGGCGGACCCGTCCTTCGTCATCACCTCCCCCGACCGGCGGACCGTGTATGCCGTGCTCGAGCGGGACGAGGGACTGGTGGCCGCCTGGCGGGTGGGCGGGCACCAGTGGGAGCCGCTGGGCTCCCAGCCCACCGGGGGCGCGTCCCCGTGCCACCTCGCGCTGAGTCCGGACGGGCGGCACCTGGTCGCGTCCAACTACGCCTCGGGCTCGCTGGCCGTCCACCCGGTCGGTCCCGGGGGAGCCCTCGGCCCGCGCTCGGACCTCGTGCAGCACGAGGGGTCCGGACCGGTCGCCGGCCGCCAGGACGGGCCGCACGCCCACGAGGCGGTGTTCACCCCCTCCGGGCACGTCGTCAGCTGCGACCTCGGCGCCGACGCGGTGATCAGCTACCGGCTCGACCCGGACACCGGCCGGCTCAGCGAGGTCAGCCGGCTGCGGCTCGCGCCCGGCACCGGCCCGCGCCACATCGCCTACGCGCCCGACGGGAGCTCCGCCTGGGTGGTCAGCGAGCTCGCCTCGACGGTGGTCGTCTGCGCCGTGGACGGGCCATCGCTGACGTTCGTGCGGGCGATGTCGGCCCGGGCGCCGGGGGCGACGGGGGAGAACCTCACCGCGGAGGTGCTCGGGAGCGCTGACGGTCGCCGGGTCTACATCTCCAACCGGGGGGACGACACGCTGACCCGGTTCGACGTGACGGGCGCCGGGCGCTCGCTGGGCTACGCCGGTGCCGTCGCCTGTGGTGGGCACTGGCCGCGGTTCCTCGGCTGGGGACCGGGGCAGCGGACGCTCGTCGTCACCAACGAGCGCTCGAGCACCATCACGACGTTCGACGTCGACGCGGGCGACGGGGCGCTCGCCCAGCGTGGGGTCTTCTCCTGGCAACGACCGACCTGCTTCGCGCTCCTCGACTGACCGCGCTCCTCGACGGACCGCCAGACTGTCCTGCCGCGCTGCGCTCAGCGGACCCCGCGCGGGCGGAACTGGATGGAGATCCGCGGCCCGACCGGTCTCGCGGTCTTGGGGATCGCGTGCTCCCACGTGCGCTGGCAGGAGCCACCCATGACGAGGAGGTCGCCGTGCCCCAGCGCCCGGCGCACGACATCGCCGCCGCCCCGCGGCCGCAGCACGAGGGTGCGGGGAGCGCCGACCGAGAGGATCGCCACCATCGTGTCCTCGGTGCGGGCGCGCCCGATGGTGTCGCCGTGCCAGGCGACGCTGTCGCGCCCGTCCCGGTAGAGGCACAGACCCGCGGTGACGAAGTCCTCTCCGAGCTCGGCGCGGTAGTGCCCGTTGAGCGCGGTGCGCGCCTGGCCGAGCAAGGGGTCGGGCAGCGGCTCGCCGGCGCCGTAGAACGTGGTCAGGCGGGGCACGTCGACGACGTTGTCGTACATCGTGCGCCGCTCGGCGTGCCACGGCACCAGCGAGGCGAGCCGCTCGAACAGCGGGTCCGAACCGGCCAACCAGCCGGGGCGGACGTCGACCCAGGCGCCCCGGCCGAGCACCGTGCGCTGGACGGCGCCGGCCAGTGGCCGTAGCGAGGGCTGGTCCGCCACGTCGAGCAGGGACGCCTGCAGCGCGAAGGGCATGAGCGATGATAGCGCAGTGTCGAACACCTGTGCGAGTCGGCACGCGGGCTGC
>JBPCOG010000149.1:0-3305 GCA_051000455.1 Lapillicoccus sp.
GTCCGGCTCGAGGTCGGTGAGCGCGTAGGCGCGCCGGATCCCCGCGCCGGCCAGCGCCTCGTCGCTGATCTGCACGACGCCGGCGACGGCGACGACCGGGACAGCCGCCCCTGCTGCAGCGGACGCCACCCCGACGGGCGCCTTGCCGTGCAGGCTCTGGGCGTCGAGGGACCCCTCCCCGGTGATGACGAGGTCAGCGCCCACCAGGTGCCGGTGGAACCCGGTCAGCTCGAGGACCACGTCGATCCCCGGGCGGAAGGTGCCGTTCAGCGCAGCCACGGCCGCGAAGCCCAGGCCGCCGGCGGCCCCGGCCCCCGGGGACCGTGCCGCGTCCCGGACCTGCGGCCCCAGGGCGTCAGCGAGGACGGCGACCCACCGGGTCAGGCCGGCTTCGAGGACGGCGACGTCCTCGGGGGTCGCCCCCTTCTGGGGCCCGTAGACGGCGGGGGCCCCCTGGACGCCGGTGAGGGGGTTGTCCACGTCACTGGCGAGAACCACCGTTGTCCCGGCGAGCCGGGGGTCCAGGCCCGTCGCGTCGACGCGGTCGGCGAGGCGCAGGGCCGCTCCCCCCGGGCCGACCTCGAGGCCGGCGTTGTCGGTGATCGACAAGCCGAGTGCCTGCAGGAAGCCCGCGCCGCCGTCCGTGCAGGCACTCCCGCCGACCCCGAGCACGATCGTCTCGCACCCCTCGTCGAGGGCGGCCCGGACGAGCTCGCCCGTGCCGCGGCTGGTGGCGGTGAGCGGGTGCCGCTGGCCGTGGGGCAGCAGCGCCAGGCCCGAGGCGGCTGCCATCTCCACGACGGCGGTCCGGCCGGACACGGCGAGCGATGCCTGCAGTGGCTCGCCTGTCGGGCCGGCCACGGTCAGGGTGCGCCTGCGGTACCCCGCCGCCTCAGCGGCCTCGAGCGTCCCCTCGCCACCGTCGGCGATGGGCAGCTCGACCACCTCGACGCCTGGCTGCGCGGCCCGCAGGCCGAGCGCGAGGTGGGCCGCGACCTCGGACGCGGTGAGTGAGCCCTTGAACTTGTCCACTGCTGCGAGGACTCTCATCGTGCTCCCTTGCGGACGACCGGCGCCGGGCCGGCTCCCGACCCAGCCACGGCCTCAGTCCAGCATGGCAACGGCCGTGGGCGAGTCAGCCCCCTTGGCGGACAGCTCCTCGAACTCGACGATGTTGTCGATCTCGGTGCCCATCGAGATGTTCGTGACCCGCTCGAGGATGATCTCGACGACGACCGGCACCCGCAGCTGCTCGGTGAGGCGTTGCGCCTCCTTCAGCGCCGGCGCCACGCCCTCCGGCTCGTGCACCCGGATCGCCCGGCAGCCGAGCCCCTCGGCGACCTTGACGTGGTCGACGCCGTAGCCCCCCAGCTCGGGGGAGTTGATGTTCTCGAAGGCGAGATCCACGCAGTAGTCCATGTCGAGGCTGCGCTGCGCCTGACGGATCAGGCCCAGGTAGGAGTTATTCACGACGACATGGATGTACGGCAGGTTGAACTGTGCGCCGACCGCGAGCTCCTCGAGCATGAACTGGAAGTCGTAGTCGCCGCTGAGTGCGACGATCGTCGACTTCGGGTCCGCGGCCCGGACCCCGAGGGCGGCTGGGGCGGTCCAGCCGAGGGGCCCGGCCTGGCCGCAGTTGATCCAGTTGCGCGGGCGGTAGACGTGGAGGAACTGCCCACCGGCGATCTGGGACAGCCCGATCGTCGTCACGTAGCGCACGTCCGCACCGAACGCCCGGTTCATTTCCTCGTACACCCGCTGGGGCTTCATCGGCACGTCGTCGAAGTGCGTCTTGCGCTGCAGGCTGCGCTTGCGCTGCAGGCACGAGTCGACCCAGGTGCTGCGGTCGGGCAGCGACTCCTTGCGCTCCGAGGCGACCGCGATGAGCGCGGTGAGTGCCGAGGCGGCGTCGGCGACGAAGCTGTAGTCGGGCGGGAACAACCGCCCGATCTGGGTCGGCTCGATGTCGACGTGGACGAAGGTGCGCCCCTGCCGGTACACACCCAGGCCCCCGGTATGCCGGTTCGCCCAGCGGTTGCCGATCCCCAGGACGAAGTCGGACTCGAGGAAGGTCGCGTTGCCGTACCGGTGGGAGGTCTGCAGGCCCACCATGCCGGCCATCAGCCGGTGGTCGTCGGGGATGGCTCCCCAGCCCATCAGTGTCGGGATGACCGGCACGCCGACGAGCTCGGCGAACTCGACGAGCAGCTCCGTCGCGTCGGCGTTGATGATGCCGCCGCCGGCGATGATGAGCGGTCGCTCGGCCCCAGCAAGCATGTCGAGCACCTTGGTGGCCTGTGCCTGTGTCGCCGTGGGCTTGTAGACCGGGAGGGGTTGGTAGGTGTCGATGTCGAACTCGATCTCCGCCAGCTGTACGTCGATGGGCAGGTCGAGCAGTACCGGGCCAGGTCGGCCGGACCGCATGAGGTGGAACGCCTGCTGGAACGCCCCCGGCACCTGCGCGGGCTCCATGACCGTCATCGCGAGCTTCACCAGCGGCCTGACCACCGAGGCGATGTCCACCGCCTGGAAGTCCTCCTTGTGCAGGCGGTCGACCGGGGCCTGGCCGGTGATGCAGAGGATGGGGATGGAGTCGGCGGCCGCCGAGTAGAGCCCGGTGACCATGTCCGTGCCTGCCGGGCCGGAGGTCCCGATGCACACACCGATGTTGCCGGCGCGGGCCCGGGTGAACCCCTCGGCCATGTGCGAGGCGCCCTCGACGTGACGGGCCAGCACGTGCCTGATGCCCCCGTGCCTCTTCATCGCGGAGTACAGGGGGTTGATGGCCGCGCCCGGCACCCCGAAGGTCTGGGTCGCCCCTTCGGCCTCGAGGATGAGGACGGCCGCGTCAGCGGCGCGCATGCGTGGCATTGGGGCTCCTTCCGAGTGGGTCAGAACGGTCAGAACGGGTCAGGACCGGGCGGGACCGGAGTCGCGGCCGGAGAGGTGCTCGACTCCGCGGAGCAGGGCTGAGTGGTCGAGGCTGCCGTCGCCGGCCTGCTTCGCGGCGGCCATGAGCTGGGCGACGAGGGCGCCGAGGGGGATGACGACCCCGGCCTCACGCGCCGCGGAGGTGACGATGCCGAGGTCCTTGTGGTGCAGCTCGACCCGGAAGCCCGGCTCGAAGGTGCGGCCGAGCATGCCGGCCGCCTTGCGGTCGAGGACCGTGCTTCCGGCCAGGCCGCCGCCGAGCACCCGGATCGCGGCCTCGGTGTCGACGCCGTATGCCTCCAGGAACACGATCGCCTCGGCCAGTAGCGCCAGGTGCCCGGCCACGACGAGCTGGTTGGCCGCCTTGACGG
>JBPCOG010000211.1:0-6577 GCA_051000455.1 Lapillicoccus sp.
GGTCGAGGAAGTCCTCCGGGTCCACGTCGTAGGAGATGCAGCGCTGGTACCCGGCCAGCGCCGCGGCGGCCCGGATGGTCGCGGTGCTCGCGGGCGTCCCGGACGGCCGGAAGAGCAGCCCGGGTGCCCCCACCGAGCGGGCGACGGCGTCCGCGCCCCGGCGGATCTCGTCCTCGGCAGCGGTCGCGGACAGGCTCGTCATGGCCTGGTGGCTCCACGTGTGGTTGCCGAGGTCATGGCCGGCCGCGACGATCTGGCGCCCGACGGCGGGGTTGGCATCGAGCCACTGGCCGACGGCGAAGACCGTCACCCGCGCACCGGCCGCCGCGAGGACGGCCAGGACGCGGGTCGTGAGCGCCAGGTCGCCGGCGCCGTGGAAGGTCAGCGCCACCGCTGCGCTCGCCGCGCTGCCGGACGCAATGTCCGCGCCCGGCTGGCGCAGGACGGCGGGTCCGGCGCCGGAGGACGTGGGCGCTCCCGACGAGGGGGCGCCGGCAGCCGGTGGCGCTCCCGAGGGGACCGGGCTGGCCGGGTCGGAAGGGCCGCGGCCCGCGGGGGAGGAGGCGGTGTCGCAGGCAGCCAGGCCGAGGGCCGCCACCCCACCGAGGAGCACGGTGCGCCGGGCGGCGTCCGCAGGCTGCTCGTCGGTCACAGGAGTCCACGCTGCCACACCGGGCTGGACGTTTGCTGACGAGTCGGACCCGACACTCCGCCGAGGATCGGGACGTGCCAGCTCAGTCGGTCCCGCCGAGACGGACCATGGTGATCCGGTGCAGGATCGTGGTCCGCAGCTCCACCGGTGCCTGCTCGCAGGCACAGGACCGCCTGATGAGCGCCTTGAGGGCCAGGTCGAGGTTGTACTGCTTGAGGCACGGTCCGCACGCGTCGAGGTGCGCCTGGATCTTGGCGCACTCGGCCGGCCCCATCTCGCCGTCGAGGAACTCGTAGACCCGCAGCAACGCCTCGGTGCAGTCGCTGACGTGGTCGCCAGGGCCCGCCCCCGGCCCCGTGCAGTGGTGGCTCATGAGCCAGCTCCTTCGCTGACGAACCCGCGCTCGACGGCATACTCGCTGAGCAGCTCGCGCAGCTGGCGGCGTCCCCGGTGCAGCCGTGACATGACCGTCCCGATCGGGGTGTCCATGATCTCGGCGATCTCCTTGTAGGCATACCCTTCGACGTCCGCGAAGTAGACCGCGAGGCGGAAGTCCTCCGGGATCTCCAGCAGTGCCGCCTTGACGTCGCTGTCGGGCAGGTGCTCGAGCGCCACGTCCTCCGCCGACCGCAGCCCGCGTGACGTGTGCGACTCGGCCCGGGCCAACTGGTAGTCCTGCACCTCCGAGGCATCGGACTGGGCGGGCTCGCGCTGCTTCTTGCGGTAGGTGTTGATGTAGGTGTTGGTGAGGATGCGGTACATCCACGCCTTGAGGTTCGTGCCCGGCCGGTACTGGTGGAAGGCCGAGAACGCCTTCGCGTATGTCTCCTGGACCAGGTCCTCGGCGTCGGCGGGGTTGCGCGTCGTGCGCAGGGCCGCCGAGTAGAGCTGGTCGAGCAGCGGCATCGCCTCGCGCTCGAACCGGGCGGCACGCTCCTCGGGCGACTCGGCGCTCACGTCGACGGCCCCGTCGGTCGCCGGCACCGGGGCCGTGGCGGGGGTGCTGCTGCTCTTGGTGTCCTCGCTCATCGACCCCCAGCCTAGCGGGGGACCTGCCGCCACACTGATCAGCCGGTTCGCCGACGGCGCTGCCATCATCAGCACTGGCGGCTCCTCATCAGACGACCTGCTCGGACGCTGGTGGGAACGCTCCCTGCGGCGCCCTCATTCCCGGCCCGCGGTCCCCGCTCCCAGCGACGCGACGAACTCGCGCGCCGCGCGCCCCACCGCCTGCGCGCTCCCCCTCGGGATCGTGTGGGTCCCGGGGACGGGAAAGACCTCGTCGAGGTATGCCGTGAGCTCGCCCGGGGTGCCGAAGGGGTCCTTCTCGCCCTGGACGGCGGCCACCCGCCGGCTCGATCCGGTGACGAGCGCCAGCTCGGGGTGGCGCGAGCGGTCGGGGCGCCCCGGAGGGTGCAACGGGAAGGACAGACAGAGGACCGCGTCGGCGCCCAGCTCGGCGGCGGTCCGGCAGGCCACCCGCGCTCCGGCGCTGCGACCGGCGAGGACCAGAGGGCCCCCGACCCGGCCCAGTGCGCCACCACGGGCTCGAAGCGCCTGGACGATCGGGACCCAGGCGGCGTCGAGGGGGCCCGGCGCCCCGGCGAGCCGGCGCCCGGCCACCCGCCACGGCTGCTCGACGAGCGCGACGGCCCATCCCTCCCGGGTCAGGGCGGCTGCCGCGGCCTGGATGTCGACCGCGCCGAGGCCACCGCCGGCCCCGTGGCCGACGATGACGCTGCCCCGCGCCCGGGTCGGCGCGGTGAGGTGGACCCGGCCGGGGCCACCGACGGTCTCGACGTCGAACACGACCGGCACGCAGCGGTCCGTGGCGCTCACTGCCCGAGCACCTCCCCGGTCATCGGGTCGACCACCCCCCGCAGCTCGCGCTCGGGCACCGCCATCAGCAGCTGCTCCCCGTTGTTGCGGGTCGCGTTGACGGCGGTGGAGACGGGATAGGCCTCGAACCGACCCGGCTCGCTGAACTCGAGCAGCGCCCGCACCTCGTCGAGGTCGGTGTTCGCCGGGTCCAGCCAGGCCTGCCAGTCGTGCTGCTCGAGGACCAGCGGCTGCCGGTCGTGGATGCGGTCCAGGCCGGGTTCGGCCTCGGTCGTGATGATCGTGAACGTCGTCAGCCAGGCACCGGGGTCGTGCCCGTCCTCGACTGCAGGGTCGCGCCAGAACTCGTAGAGGCCGGCCATGGCGACCACCTGCCGGTCGGCCCGGTGGGTGAAGAACGGCTGCCGTCGCGCCCGGCCCCTCGCGTCCTTGACGGTCGGCGAGGCCTGCCACTCGTACCAGCCCTGGGCCGGGACGAGGCAGCGCCTGGCCGCGGCGGCGCGCGCGAAGCTCGGCTTGTCCAGGACGGACTCCGCCCGGGCGTTGGCCATCCGCTGGCCCGTCCTCGTGTCCTTCGCCCAGCTCGGCACCAGGCCCCAGGTGACCAGCCGCAGCTGGCGGACGGGCGGCGCGTGCTCCTCGCTCGTCCGCGGGCGACGGGTGAGCACGACGGGTGCCTGCTTCGTCGGGGCCATGTTGTGGTCCGGGGTCCCCGGCGGCGGCGTCTGCGGCGCCGCGAGGATGCTGCGGCTGGGCTCGCCCGTCGCGTCCTGCTCGACCTCGAACGCCTCGATGAGCTCGTCCCGGTGCACGCTCGCGGCGTATCGCCCGCACATGGACCCAGACTAGGTCCACCGGTGCGCGCCGACGGTGGAGGAACTACGGTAGGGGCGACTGCACGTGCCGATATCAGGAGGGTTCGATGACCATCGTCCGCAGAGTCGCACGTCCGATGCTCGCCTCAGTCTTTGTGGTGGGCGGCTTGGACGCGTTGCGTCACCCGTCACCGAAGGCCGCACTCGCCGACCCCCTGCTCACCAAGTTGGCCGACAAGCTCGGCCTCCCCGAGGACCCGGAGATGCTGGTGCGCGCCAACGGCGCTGTCCAGATGCTCGCCGGCCTGATGCTGGCAGCCGGTCGGCTGCCACGTCTCAGCGGCGCCGTCCTCGTCACCAGCCTGGTCCCGACCACGTACGTCGGTCACCGGTTCTGGGAGAAGAGCGACCCGGCGGAACGGCGCCAGCAACGCACCCAGTTCCTCAAGAACATGGGCCTCCTCGGCGGTCTGCTGCTCACCGTCGTCGACACCGAGGGCCGGCCCGGGCTGCTGTGGCGTGCCCAGAACGTCGGCCGGGTGACCCGTCGGGAGGCCCGGCACGCTGCCAGCACCGCGCGACGCGAGGCGAGGCTGAAGCTGCATGATGCCAAGGATGTGCTGAGCTGAGGTGAGCGCCGGTCCCGGGGACTGGTCTGCGCCCACGGTCACGGGTTCCCTGCACGCGACGGTGGCGCTGCCCGGGAGCAAGTCGCTGACCAACCGTTACCTCGTCCTCGCCGCCCTGGCCAACGACCGGTCGAGGCTGCGCTCGCCGCTCCGGTCCCGGGACACCCTCCTCATGGCGACCGCGCTGCGCTCACTGGGGGTGGGGGTCGAGGACGTCCCCACCGACCCGACGCCGCTGACCTCCCGGCCCGGCTGCCCGGCATACCCCTCGGTGGACTGGCAGGTCACTCCCGCGCCGCTGCAGGGCGACACCGAGGTGGACGTGGGCCTGGCCGGAACCGTGATGCGCTTCCTGCCGCCGGTCGCTGCGCTGGCGTCCGGGACGGTCACCTTCGATGGGGACCCCCACTCGCGGCGGCGTCCGATGGGGCCGGTCATCGACGCCCTGCGCGTCCTCGGCGTGACGATCGAGGACGACGGACGGGGCAGCCTGCCGTTCCGGGTGCTCGGCACCGGCGCGGTGCGAGGCGGGTCCGTGACACTGGACGCCTCTGCGTCGTCGCAGTTCATCTCGGCCCTGCTGCTCGCCGGCGCCCGCTACGAGCAGGGCGTGACGGTCCACCACGACGGCAAGCCGGTCCCGAGCGAGCCGCACATCTCGATGACGGTCGAGACGCTGCGGGACGCCGGGGTCGCCGTCGACGACTCGCAGCCGGACACCTGGCGCGTGCAGCCCGGCGAGGTCAACTCTCTCGACGTGCAGATCGAGCCGGACCTGTCCAACGCCGGGCCGTTCCTGGCCGCCGCCCTCGCCGCCGGTGGCACGGTGCGGGTTCCGGGGTGGCCCCAGCAGACGACGCAGGCCGGGGACGCGCTCCGCGACCTCCTCGACGCCATGGGGGCGGACGTCTCCCTCGAGCGCTCCGGCCTGACCGTGACCGGGACCGGCACGATCGTCGGGATCGACGCCGACCTGCACGACGCGAGCGAGCTGACCCCCGTTGTCGCTGCCCTCGCCGCCCTGGCCTCCTCCCCCTCGTGGATCCGTGGCGTCGCCCACACCCGCGGACACGAGACCGACCGCATCGCGGCCCTCGCGGCCGAGCTCGGGCGGCTCGGCGCGGACGTGGCGGAGACCGAGGACGGGTTGCGGATCCGCCCGGCACCCCTGACGGGCGGGCGGTTCCGCACCTACGACGACCACCGGATGGCCACGGCGGGCGCGGTTCTCGGGCTGCGGGTGCCGGGGATGACGGTCGAGAACATCGGCACCACCGGCAAGACCCTCCCGGACTTCGTCGGCCTGTGGGACGCGATGCTGGCCACTCATCGCTGACATGCGGCCGACGAGCCACCGATGAGCTGGCGTGACCTCGACGAGTCGGACGTCCGGGTGCGTCCCAACCCGCGCGGGACCCGCCCGCGGTCCAAGGACCGTCCCGCACACGGGGACGCACTGCGCGGTTTCGTCCTCGCGGTGGACCGTGGCAGGTACACCGTGCTCGTGGCGGCCGGGGCCGGCGGCGCCCGGACGTCGGAGCGCGTGGTCACCGCGATGAAGGCGCGAGAGCTGGGGCGCAAGGGCGTGGTCGTCGGTGACGAGGTCGACCTGGTCGGTGACACGACGGGTGGCCTGGACGGGCTGGCCCGGATCGTCCGGGTCCAGGCACGGCGCTCGGTGCTTCGCCGCACCGCCGACGACACCGACCCGGTCGAGCGGGTCATCGTCGCCAACGCCGACCAGCTCGTCATCGTCTCGGCGCTGGCCAACCCCGAGCCCCGGCCACGGCTGATCGACCGCTGCCTCGTCGCGGCCTACGACGCCGGCCTCGACCCGTTGCTGGTCCTCACCAAGGCGGACCTGGTCGACCCGGCGGCGTTCCTCGCCCAGTACGCCCCCCTCGAGGTGCCCCGGGTCGTCACCTCCTGGTACGGGCTCTCCAGCCAGCACGCCGGGGCCGAGACGGCACTGTCCCCGTTCAGCGGGCTCGACGAACTGCACCGGAGACTGGCTGGGCGCGTCTCGGTCCTCGTGGGCCACTCGGGAGTGGGCAAGTCGACTCTCGTCAACGGCCTCGTGCCCGATGCCCGCCGCGCCACCGGGGACGTCAACGACGTGACCGGCCGGGGCCGGCATACCTCGTCCTCGGCGGTGGCCCTGCGCCTGCCACAGCGCTCCGGGTGGGTCATCGATACCCCCGGCCTGCGCTCCTTCGGTCTGGCGCACGTCGACCCCGAGCGCATCGTCTCCCACTTCCCCGACCTGTACCCGGCCACCGAGCACTGCCCCCGGGGCTGCACCCACGACGAGCAGGAGTGCGCCCTGGACGCCTACGTCGCCGCCGGGCTGGCCGGTCCGGCCGGGCGTTCGCGGCTCGACTCGCTGCGGCGGCTGCTCGCGGCGCGGCCGACGTCCGACGAGGCCTGAGCCGAGGGGCATGCCGACGTGTGGCCAACCGCGTGCTCGACGGCGCCGGGAGCGAGTGGCGGACCCCCAGGGGCGTACCGCCACCGGCTAGCGTGGGCGGGTGCCGTCCTATGACGATGACCTTCGCCTGGCCCACGTCCTCGCGGACGCCGCGGAACGGGTGACGATGTCCCGCTTCCGCGCCGACGACCTCGTCGTCGAGTCCAAGCCCGAC
>JBPCOG010000397.1:0-2947 GCA_051000455.1 Lapillicoccus sp.
GACAGGAACGGGATGCGGGTCGTCACGTCGTGGTAGTTCTCCCCGGTGACCGGCTGCGGCCACCAGTGCGCGGGACGGACGTAGATGTCCGAGCGGTCCTTGAACGATGTCGCGAGGATCCAGAAGAGCGGCACGACGATGACCAGGACGATGAGCAGCATGCCGAGGTATCCCGCGGCGGTGCGCACTGGCCCCCGGAGATGGCTGTCGGCCTGCTGCCGGTTGTCGACGACCTGGCGGTCCTGCTCGGCCGGGCGCGGCGCCACGGCGGTGCTCATCGCTGAGCCCTGTCCATGACCCGCACCTGGAAGAGGGTGATGGCCAGTAGCACGACGAACATGATGGTCGCCACGGTGGCACCGTAGCCGGCCCGGAGGTTGACGAAGCTCTCCTGGTACACCTGGTAGACGAGCGTGGTGGTGCCGGTGCCGACGGGGCCTCCTCGGGTCATCACGTTGATGATGTCGAAGACCTGGACCGAGTTGAGCAGCACCGTGATCGAGAGGAAGAACGTCGTCGGCCGCAGCTGCGGCAGCAGGACCTTGGTGAACCGGGTCCAGGGCGAGGCACCGTCGATCTCCGCCGCCTCGTCAAGGTCCGCCCGTCTGCCCTGCAGGGCCGCGAGGTAGATGACGAAGCTGTACCCGAGGTTCTTCCAGATGTAGGTGACCGTCACCATGAACAGGGCCCAGCCGGACTGCTGGTAGAAGTCGGGCACCTGCACGCCCACCCTCGAGGCAAGGTCGCGGACCAGGCCGAAGCTGGGGTCGAAGACGAACTGGAACGCGACGCCGATCGCCGCACCGGACACGACGAACGGTGCGAAGACGACGGAACGGACCACGTTGCGTCCCCGAAGCCTCTGATCGAGCAGCATCGCCAGCGCGAGACCGAGGGCCATCGAGACGCCGACGGTGGCGACGGTGAACACCACCGTGTTGCGCACGATGACCTTGGTGTCCTCGCGGCCGAACCACTCGACGTAGTTGCTCAGTCCCACCGGGTTGGCGATGGGGGAGGAGATGTTCCAGTCGGTGAACGACAGCCGGATGTTGTCGATGAGCGGGCGGTAGGTGAAGACGATGAGCAGGGCGAGGTTCGGGAGCAGCAGCGCGGCGGCGAGCAGCGCCTCTCCCCACCTGTGTCCGGCCCGACGCGGAGGCGCACCCACCGGCGCTGGAGGGCTGGGCAGCACGGCACCACCTCCGCGCTGCTCCGTCGCAGCGACCTGTGCTTGCGCCATGCGGGTACCCTAACCTTTCCCGGGTCTGACGCAACCAGTTCGGCCGCTGAGGACGAAGCCGTGACCAATCCGTGTCGGTCGGGGACGGCCGGACACCGAGAGAGGGAACCGACACAGGACACCGAGAGAGAGGCAGCCGCGAGTGATCTCCAGCACGAGCGTGACCGAGATCCAGCTGCTGGGTCTGGCCTTCGTCCTGTGCGCCATCATCGGCGTGGAGCGGCAGATCTCCCAGAAGAGCGCTGGGGTCCGGACCCACATCCTCGTCGGGGTGGGGTCGGCCGGCTTCACGCTGGTTTCGGCATACGGGTTCGCCAGCCTCGTGGGACACGGCGTCAACTACGACCCGTCGCGCATCGCCGCCCAGGTCGTCTCCGGCATCGGGTTTCTCGGGGCCGGTGTCATCTTCATGCGCCGGGACGTCGTTCGCGGGCTGACGACGGCTGCCGCCATCTGGCTCACCTCGGCAGTCGGGATGGCATGCGGTGCCGGCATGCCCACCCTCGCCGTCGCGATGACGGTGCTGCACCTCGTCGCGATGGTCCTCGTCACACCGCTCGCCCGGCGACTGCCTTCCCTCGATACCAGGCGGGCACTGACGATCCGCTACGTCGACGGCCGAGGGGTGCTGCGCGACATCCTCGGCGTCGCCGGCGAGATGGGGTACCAGACGACGATCCGGTCAACGCGGCAGGTGGCTGTCGACGGCGGCGCCGTCGTCGTCGCCCGGATGCAGTTCCGGGGGCGCCCGGCGCTGCAGACGCTGATGAGCGAGCTTGCCGAGCTTCCAGGGGTCGAGGCCATCGACGTCAACGCCGACGACAGCAGCTTCGGGGACTGACCGAGACGCGCCCGGCCGCACCCCCGCCGCGGCGCGGGGACCGCTCGGCACGGGCGTCACGCCCTGTCCCCCGGCGGTTCAGCGGCCCGCGACGGCGTGCAGCGCATCCATCAGCCGGTCGACGTCGGACGCGTCGGTGTACGGAGCCAGCCCGATCCGGGTCGCGCCGGCGTCACCGAGGCCGACCCACCGCGAGGCCTCAATCGCGTAGAAGGAGCCCGCGGGGGCGTTGACCCCCGCCGAACCCAGGTACTCGGACAGCGGGGCCGGCTCCCGGCCGGCCAGCGAGAGCAGGAGCGTCGGCGTCCGGTGACGGGCGCGTCCGTGCAGGGTCGCCCCGGGCAGCGCCGCGAGGCGTTCCTCCAGGTCGTCGCGCAGCGCGCCCTCGTGGGCCTCGAGCGAGGCCATCGACGCGGTGAGCCGCTCCCGGCGGGACTGTGCTGGGCCGGGGTCGAGGTCCGCGAGGAAGTCAATGGCCGCGGCCGTCCCGGCCAGCACCTCGTAGGCGAGGGTCCCGAGCTCGAACCGCTCCGGCACCGCGTCCGTCGAGGGGAGGAGCTTGGCCGGCTCCAGCTGCGCCAGCAGGTTGGGGCTCGCGGCGAGGACCCCACAGTGCGGACCGAGGAACTTGTACGGCGAGCAGGCGAAGAAGTCGGCGCCCAGGGTGACGACGTCGACCGGGGCGTGCGGCGTCAGGTGCACGCCGTCGACGTAGGTCAGGGCGCCGCGCTCGCGGACGAGGGCGGTGATGGCCGGCAGCTCGGGACGGGTGCCCAGCAGGTTGGACGCCCCGGTGACCGCGACGAGGACGGTCCGTCCCGACAGCGCCCTCGCGACGTCCGCAGCGGTGAGCTCACCCGTCG
>JBPCOG010000014.1:0-2419 GCA_051000455.1 Lapillicoccus sp.
CTCGGGCTGGTCGACCGCGTCCTCGTCCTCGACTCTGCCGGCCGGCTCATGGCCGATGGTCCACCCGGCACGGTACTGCGAGATCAAGCCGATGCCCTTCTCGCACAAGGAATCTGGGTACCCGGGCGCCCCGATCCCACGCCCCTCGGGATACCGGTCGGGTTCGGCCCCGCTGCGCTGCGCAAGGGGGAGGTCACCGTGTCGGTCCGGGGACTGGCCATCCGGCACGCCTCTCGCCCGTTGAACCGGCGGGCGCGGGTGACGACGGCCGTGCGGGACGTCGATCTCGCCGTGCTCGCAGGGGAGAGCCTGGCGCTCGTCGGACCTAGCGGGTCCGGCAAGTCGTCACTGCTTGCCGCCGTAGGGGGACTGCTCGAACCGAGCGCCGGTGCGGTGGTGGTCAGCTCCCGGCTGGGCCACGGACCGCCGCATGGGTGGTCCTCCGCCGAGCTGGCCCGGCGGGTCGCCTGGGTGCCGCAGTCGGCCGACCGCACCATCCTCGCCCGAACCGTCCGGGAAGAGGTCCTCACGACCCCGCGGGCACTGGGGATGGACGAGGCGATGTCGGCGGCCCGGGCGGACGTGCTCCTCGACCGGCTGGGGCTCACCCACCTCGCCGACGCGGACCCGCGGCGGCTGTCCGGCGGGGAACAGCGCCGGCTCGCCATTGCCTCCGCCGCCGTCCACCAACCGGCACTCATGCTCGCCGACGAACCCACGGTCGGACAGGACCGGCTGACGTGGGCGGCCGTGATGGGCGTGCTCGCCGCTGTCCGTTGCGCCGGGTCCGCCGTCCTCGTGACCACCCACGACGACGGGGTCCTCGCCCACGCCGACGCGGTCCTCGCCCTGTCCGCACAGCACCTGGGCCCCGGCGTCGAGCCGGAAGCGGAAGCGGTGGCGCGCCGCCGGCCTCTGGCGTCGCGGGCGGGCCCGCTGTCGCTGCTCATGGCCAGCCTGCTGGTGCTGCCCCTGCCTGCTCTCCTCGACACGTGGCGTCCGTCGCTGGTCGTGCTCGCGGCGGAGGGGCTGCTGGGGCTGGTCGCGCTGAGCGCTCCGGGTCGCGGAGCGCCCCCGCCTGCGGGCCGGCTGCGCGGGGTGCTGACCCGCCTCGGTCCGGCGGCGCTCGGCGCCCTCGGGGTGGCCTGGTCCGCCTGGCTGCTCGGGGGACGCGACCTTCAGGTGGCGCTCGGTGCCGGGCTGCGGCTGCTTGCCCTCGTGGTGCCGTCGGTGATCCTCCTGCCGTACGTCAACCCGGATGCCTTGGGAGACCACTTGGCGCAGCGCCTGCACCTGCCGCCCCGCCCCGTGGTCGCCGCGACCGCCGCGCTGCAGCGCTTCCAGGCTTTCGGGCAGCTGTGGGCCGAGCTCCTGCTCGCCAGGCGGGTGCGTGGGGTGGGAGCCGGGCGGGCGCTGGCCGCGCGGACCCGGGAGCTGGCCGCAGTGACCTTCGCGATGTTCGCCGGGACGCTGGGGCAGGCGGCCACCCTGGCCCTGGCCATGGACGCGCGGGGCTTCGCCGGCGCGCGGCGGCGCACCTGGACGGGCAGCGCACCGTGGCGCGTGGCCGACTCGCTGGTGGTGCTGGCCGGGCTCCTGGTGGTGCTGACCGGCGCCGTGGCCGGGGCCCTGCTCCCCCGCTGACCACGGCGCGGTGCCCCTTGTGCGGTATGTCGGGGGCTGGCTCGTGCGCCCAGCCAGCGAGGAGCCAGTCGTGGTCGGTAACCGCCCGGATCGCAGCCACGCCTGACCTCTCGAGGTTGCGCCGGGGTCGGCCCGAGGCTCGGCGCGGGCTGCGGGCTCGTCGGTGCAGGGTGGGGCTGGGCTCGCCGCAGGGGCTCCCGCGCCGCGAGCTCTCCCTCCCGTATGTCGATACCCTCTCCTGGTGAGGCTCCTGCTGATCCGGCACGGCCAGACGGACTCCAACGCGAGACAGCTGCTCGACACAGCCGTGCCGGGTGCCGACCTCAACGACATCGGTCGCGGCCAGGCGAGGGCGCTCGTGGGAAAGCTGGAGCGCCAGCCCCTCGATGTCATCGTCGTCTCCGACCTCGTGCGCGCGCAGCAGACTGCGGCCCCCCTGGCCGCTGCCCGGGGACTGGAACCGCTGGTCCGCTCGGGGGTCCGGGAGATCCAGGCCGGCGACCTGGAGATGGCTGGAGACGACGAGTCATGGGACCAGTACCTGTCCACCCTCAACCGGTGGGCTGCCGGCGACAGCACCGCCCGGGTACCGGGCGGGGAGAATGGGCAGGACCTGCTCGCCCGGTTCGACACGGTCGTCGCCGAAGCCGGGCAGGAGGGGCGTCGCTCAGCGGCGATCGTCAGTCACGGCGCGGCGATCCGGGCGTGGACCGGTGCCCGAGCGACCAACATCGACACCGACTTCGCGGCGAACACCCGGCTGGGCAACACCGCC
>JBPCOG010000387.1:0-12385 GCA_051000455.1 Lapillicoccus sp.
ACCCGGGCGACGGGGGCGCTGGACGCCGCGGGAGCCCCGGCACCCCACCGGGGCACGGTGTAGCCGCCGAGCACGAGGCCCTCGACGAACGCGGACGTCAGCGCTGCCGGTCCGCCCAGCGTGGTGATCAGGGTCGACCGGCCCTTCACGGCGCGGGCCAGACCGGCCCCGGCCTGGCGCAGGTCGGCGCCCGTGGCCGCTCCGACGCCGACCAGGAGCAGGGTTCGCACCGGCTGGCCGCCGGGGGGCAGGGGGATCCTGACGACGGCGCCGGCCTCGGCCCTCGGCTCATGGGTGGCGACGAGGGCAGATCGCTCGAGGCCGAGCGCCGCGAGGGCGCCGTCGACGGGCCGGCCCGGCTCGAGGCCGTCCCCGCCGACCGCGAGCGCGAGGACCGCGGCCCCGTCGTCCACGTCGGCGAGCACGCCGGCCAGCGGACCGGCCGTCGTGGACAGCTCAGGGACGGCCGGGCTCAGCAGGTCGGGTCGTGGCACCACCGCACCCTACCGGCGGGGACAGCACCGCCAGGAACAGCAGCGAAGCCCCCAGGCTGGGCCTGGGGGCTTGCGCGGTACCGAACGCTCAGGAGACGCCGTTGCAGCCCTGGATGGCGTCGCGCAGGTCTGCCGCCTCGTCCGGGGTCATCTCGACGACCAGACGCCCGCCACCCTCGAGCGGCATCCGCAGGACGATCCCGCGTCCCTCCTTGGTGACCTCGAGCGGGCCGTCCCCGGTCCTGGGCTTCATTGCCGCCATCGTTTGCCTTCCCTCGAAGTTCCGCGCCCACCTGCCGCGCACCGGTGCAGCTCGAGGGCCGGGGCAGGTCACGTCGTCGCGGTCCATTATCGCGCGTTTGGCGGGCGAGGCGAAATCGCGGATCAGGCACGATGGACCCATGACCCGCTCCGAGAGCAGCCCTGCCCACCTGCCGAGCGCGAGCCCCCCGGAGGAGGGCGACGGCGTCGTGCTCGACGTCACCGGGGGGGTCGCCACCGTGCGGATCAACCGGGCGCGAGCCATGAACGCCCTCGACACCCCGACCAAGGACATGCTGCTGCGCCATCTCCAGCAGGTGGCAGCCGACCCGGGGGTGCGGTGCCTCGTGCTGACGGGAACCGGTCGCGGCTTCTGCGTCGGCCAGGACCTGCGCGAGCACGCCCGGCTGCTGCAGGCGGGGGACGACGCGCTGTGGACGACGGTGCCGCGGCACTTCAACCCCGTCGTCGCGCTGCTGGCCACGATGGGCAAACCCGTCGTCGCCGCCGTCAACGGGGTCGCCGCCGGGGCGGGTGCCGCGTTCGCCCTCGCGGCGGACCTCCGGGTGATGGTGGACAGCGGCGGGATGAACCTCGCCTTCGCCGGGATCGGGCTCTCCTGCGACACCGGGTCCTCCTGGACCCTGCCCCGCCTGGTCGGCACCGCCAGGGCCAAGGAGCTGCTCCTGCTGCCCCGCACGGTTGGGGCGGCCGAGTGCCTCGAGCTCGGACTGGTCACCGAGGTGGTGCCCGCCGACCGCTTCGACGCGGCGGTGGGTGCGCTGGCCACGAGGCTGGCGGCCGGGCCGACGCTCGCGTACGCGGCGATCCGGCAGGCGCTGGCCTTCAGCGCCGGTCACGGTCTGTCCGAGTCGCTCGCCCGTGAGGCAGAGCTGATGGCCGCCACCGGAGCCAGTGCCGACCACCGCCACGCCGTCACCGCCTTCCTCGCCAAGGAGCAGCCGACGTTCACCGGTCGCTGACGCCCTCCCGCCCCATCACGGCGGGTAGTCGGTGGGGGGCACGAACCGCCACAGCACGTCGGTCCAGTACCACTGCCCGACGACGAACAGCACGAGGACGGCGCCCGCCCGCAGGGCCATCCACGCGTGGCTGTCGCTCCCGCGCCGTCGTCCCCCGCTGCCGAGCAGCACCGCGACCAGGGGGAACATCGGGATGAGGTAGCGGAAGATCGACGTGAACGGGTCGAGCACGACGAGCAGGTATGCCGGGTAGGCCAGCGACCACGTCCGCAGCTGCGTTCCCAGCCGCGCCGCCCACGGGCCCAGCACCATCACGACGAGGCCGACGACGGCCACCGCGAGCCACACCGGCCCCCACGCCGGCCCGAAGTAGTAGCCCGCCATGTCGAGCCATGGCCGGAACGGCACGATCTCGTCGGAGGCCCGCCACGCGGCCATCGTCCGGGGGTAGGCCGCCCGGTCACCGGTCGCGAGCCAGGCGAGCGCCGGCCACAGCAGCCCGGCGACGGCACAGCCCAGGACCGCCGCGAGCGCCGACAGCGCCTCCGCCCGGGTGACCGGTTGCTCCCGCCGGCGACCCCATCGCGCCCAGACGGCGACCAGAGTCACCACCACCAGGGGTACGGCGATGGGCCGCGTGAGCCCGATGAGCAACGCCAGCCCGGTGGCGACGAGCCAGCGCTCCCGGGACAGTGCGAGCAGGTAGCCGGTGAGCAGGACCATGGCGGTCGCCTCCGAGTAGCCGACCTGCAGGACGACCGCCGCGGGGTAGCTGGCCCAGACGCCGACGACGAGGACGGCCGCCCTGTCCCCGAGCCGGTCCCTGAGCAGCCACGCCATCGCGAGCGCCGCACCGAAACCGAGCAGCAGGGACAGGGTCGACCCGGCCACCCAGAAGTCCTGGCCGGTCAGGTCCATCACGAGGCGTGCCAGCAGCGGGAACAGCGGGTAGAACGCCCACGGGTTCTGCTCCACCTCACCCGTGACGGGGCTGACCGGAAGGGACGCGGGGTACCCGTGCTCGGCGATGGTCTTGTACCACTGCCCGTCCCACTGTGCCGTGAACGTCAGGTAGCTGACCACCGGACCGGTCCACTCGGTCGGCACCTGCCTGGTGGCCACGACGGCGAGGATGATGCCGCTGACGAGCCGGCACCCGGCATACACGAGCAGGACCTTGACGGTGAACGCGCGCAGGGACGGCACCCTCATCCCGGGCTCCGGTGGCAGCCGGCGAGGTGGTCGTCGACGAGGCCACAGGCCTGCATCGCGGCATACGCCGTCGTCGGGCCCACGAAGACGAAGCCGTGCGCCTTCAGTGCCCCCGCCAGGGCCACCGACTCGGGCGTCGTGCCGGGCACCTCGGCGCGGGTCCGCGGGCTGCGGTGCTTCCGGGGCGCGTGCGACCACAACAGCTCGGCGAGGCCCCCGGACGGGCGCAGCGCCACCACCGCCCTCGCGTTGGCGACGGCGGCGTCAACCTTGCGGGCGTTGCGCACGATCCCCCGGTCCTGCATCAGGGCAGCCACCTCCAGCGGGCCGTAGCGGGCCACCGCGTCGGCGTCGAACCCGCTGAAGGCGGCCCGGAAGGCAGGACGCTTGCGCAGGATCGTCAGCCAGGACAGGCCGGACTGGAACGCCTCCAGCGTCAGCCGTTCGAACAGCTCGCTCTCGCCGCGGACCGGCACGCCCCACTCGTCGTCGTGGTAGCGCAGGTACTCGGGCGCCGAGGTCGCCCACGCACAGCGCGCTCGGCCGTCAGGACCGACGACGACCCCCCCGTCCGCCTCGCTCACCCTCCCCTCCGGGACGGGTCGGCGAGCATCCGGTCCAGCACCCCGGCGAAGAGGTGGCGCAGGGCGGGGTCCAGGGCCGGAGCCAGTCGGCGGCCGAGCGGGGCGGGCCGCAGCACGATCTCCTCCCGCCAGCTCAGCCGGGTCTGCTGGTCACCGAGCGCCTGCAGCTCGATGGCGGCCCACCCGCCGAGCAGCTGGCCGGTCTTGACCAGCCGGAAGGACGCGCGCCGGCCGGAGCCGGCGGGTGGTTCCCACTCGGTCACCAGCATCGAGTCGCTGAAACTGAGAGGACCGAGGCCGGTCAGGCCGGCGAACCCCCACCCGAGCCGGACCGGGCCGGGGTCGAGCCGCATCCTCGTCAGCGGGATCCACCGGCCGTACCCACCGAAGTCGGTGACCGTCGCCCACACCTCGGGCAGCGGCGCCCGGCACTCCCGGTCGATGCGGAATGCGGCCACGGCGTCAGCGCGGTCCGGGTTCAGGTTCGGGTTCGGGTTCGGGTTCGGGCTCGGGCCCGGGCTCGGGCTCGGGCTCGGGCCCGGGTTCGGGTTCGGGTTCGGGCCGCGGAGGAACGACCTCCAGCGGGGCGTCCCCGGCACGCACCGAGCGAAGCTCCCCGTCGAGCTCGCTGATCTCCCGGCGCAGCCGGTCGACGACCTCGTCGACCTGGCTCATCCGGTAGCCGCGCATGGCCGTGTCGAACCTCAGGGCGTCGAGGTCGTCGGGGGTCAGCGCGGCGTCCGGGAGGGGGACGTGGCTGTGGGTGGTGGTGGCCTCGCCCATCGCACCGTCGACACGGCCGAGGACGGCGGCCACCGTCAGTGCGGCCAGGACTGCGGCGACGAGCAGGACGAGCCAGATCACCCGCTGATCGTGCCACGCCCGGTCAGGGCCGGTGACACCGTCACCAGCCGGACGGCGCGGCCGGCCGCCGGCGCGCTCACTCGGACCGCCTCGCCGCGACGTCGTCGTCGTAGGTGACCACGGTGCGCACCGCCTCGGAGACGTCGTCGGTCAGGTGCAGCATCTGCACGTCCTGCGGACCGATCGTCCCGTACCTGCCGGCGGTGTCCCGCAGCCACTGGAGCAGGCCGCCCCAGTAGTCCGTGCCGAGCAGGACGATGGGAAACGAGGTCACCTTGCGGGTCTGCGCCAGGGTGAGGGCCTCGAAGAGCTCGTCGAGGGTGCCGAACCCCCCGGGGAGCACGACGAAGCCCTGGGCGTACTTGACGAACATCATCTTGCGGGCGAAGAAGTACCGGAAGTTGACGCCGAGGTCGACGTACCTGTTGAGTCCGGTCTCGAACGGCAGCTCGATGCCGAGGCCGACCGACGTGCCGCCCGCCTCGAAGGCACCCTTGTTGGCGGCCTCCATGGCCCCGGGGCCGCCGCCGGTGATCACGGCATACCCGGCCTGCGCGAGCTCCCGCCCGAGCTGCACCCCCACGGCGTATGCCGGGTCGTGCCGGCCGGTCCGGGCGGAACCGAAGACGCTGACGGCCGGCCCGAGCTCCGCCAGCGCACCGAAGCCGTCGACGAACTCGCTCTGGATCCGCATCACCCGCCACGGGTCGGTGTGCAACCAGTCGGCGGACTGGGCGCTGTCGAGCAGCCGCTGGTCGGTCGTCGTCGACGGCACCTTGTCCCGGCGGAGGGTAACCCGCCCGGTGCGGCGCTCCGCGGGCCGGTCCGCCGGCCGCTCGTCCTCGGGCCGCTCCCTTGGCCGGTCCTCGGGCCGGTCCTCGGGCCGCTGCGCTGCCATCTGGCGGTCCTCAGCCGAGCCAGCGGAGCAAGGCAGCCTCCGCCTCGGCGTACTGGTCCACCGGGGCGCGTTCCTCGTCCTGGTGGGCCAGGTTGGGGTCGCCCGGGCCGTAGTTGACGGCAGGGATCCCGAGCTCGGAGAAGCGCGCCACGTCCGTCCAGCCCTCCTTCGCGGCGACCGGGACACCGAGCGACTGCACGAAGGCCCTGGCCGCCGGCAGGTGCAGGCCCGGCCTGGCCCCGTCCGCGGTGTCCACGAGGGTGACCTCGTAGCCCTCGAAGACCGCCCTGACGTGCGCGAGGGCCTGCGCACCGCCCTTGTCCGGGGCGAAGCGGTAGTTGACGGAGACCACGCACCGGTCCGGGATGACGTTGCCGGCGATGCCGCCCCCGATGCCGACGGCGCTGAGGGCCTCGTGGTACTCCAGGCCCTCGACCTCCACGGTCGCCGGGGTGTACGCGACCAGCCTGTTGAGGATCGCGCCGGCCTCGTGGATCGCGTTGTGCCCGCTCCACGGCCGTGCCGAGTGCGCCGCCACCCCGCGAGCGGTGACGTCGCCGCGCAGGGTGCCCTTGCAGCCGCCCTCGATCGCGCCGTTGGTCGGCTCGAGCAGGACCGCGAGGTCGGCCTGCAGCGCGTCCGGGCGGGTCGCGGCGATGCGGGCGAGGCCGTTGCGCTCGCTCTCGACCTCCTCGCACTCGTAGAGGACGTACGTGACGTCCCGGCTGGGCTCGGTCACCTGCGCGGCGAGGCGGAGCAGGACCGCGACCCCGCCCTTCATGTCCACGGTGCCGCGCCCGAACAGGGTGTTCCCCTCGCGGCGGACGGGCAGGTTGGGGGGGTCGGCGAGCGGGACGGTGTCGATGTGCCCCGCGAGCACGACGCGCTCACCCCGGCCGCGCCGGGTCCGGGCCAGCACCGTGTTCCCGTCGCGGAGGACATCGAGGTGCTCCAGCGGCAGCAGCGCTGCCTCGATCGCGCCGGCCAGGGCGGCCTCGTTGCCGCTCACCGACTCGACGTCACACAGGGCTGCGGTCAGCGCGGCGACGTCGGCGTGGAGGTCGAGCCTCGGCGCGTCAGTCATGCAGCGAAGGCTACTGCCCCGGTCGAGGGGCAGGTCCCGGGCCCGGGTCCGTGCCCGGTCCCTGCGGTCCCTGCCCGGTCCGTCCGGCTCGGTGCGCCGGTCCATGCGGCGGTGCGTGCCCGGTCCGTGCGCCGGTCCGTGCCCGGTCCCTGCCCGGTGCCTGCCCGGTTCGTGCCCGGGGTGGCGCTCGGGCGCGTGCCGATGCGCGCCCGGGCGCGTGCTGCTGGCAGCCGCCCGGTCACTACTCTGGGGCGATGACGACCGAGCGCAGCGCCTGGGGGTTCGGGCTCGCCACGGTCACGGGGGCGGGACAGGTCCTCGACACCTGGTACCCCGACCCAGCCCTGGGGATGGTGTCCCCGGGCGCCGAGGCACCGGCATACCTGCTCGGCCTGGCCGGGCCGGACCCGGTCCGCGAGGTGCGCAGCGAGGTCGTCACCGTGGAGGTCGACCTCGACGCCGCGCCGACCGGCGCGTCCGACGCGTACCTGCGCCTGCACCTGCTCTCGCACCGGCTCGTGCGCCCGAACACCATCAACGTCGACGGGATCTTCGGCGTGCTGAGCAACGTCGTCTGGACCAACCTCGGACCGTGCCCGGTCGAGGGCTTCGAGGCGCTGCGCCTGAGGATGCGGTCCACCGGTCCCGTCCGGGTGATCTCCGTCGACAAGTTCCCGCGGATGACCGATTACGTGGTGCCGTCCGGCGTGCGCATCGCCGACGCCGACCGGGTGCGTCTCGGCGCGCACCTGGCGGAGGGCACGACGGTCATGCACGAGGGGTTCTGCAACTTCAACGCCGGCACCCTCGGCACGTCGATGGTCGAGGGGCGCATCGCGCAGGGCGTCGTCGTCGACGACGGGAGCGACATCGGCGGCGGCGCCTCGGTCATGGGCACCCTCTCCGGCGGCGGGACCGAGCGGGTCAGCATCGGGCGCCGCTGCCTGCTCGGCGCGAACGCCGGGCTCGGCATCGCCCTCGGGGACGACTGCGTCGTCGAGGCGGGTCTCTACCTCACGGCCGGCACGAGGGTCACCCTGCCCGACGGGCGGGTCGTCAGGGCCAGGGAGCTGTCCGGTTCGGACAGCATCCTGTTCATCCGCAACTCGGTGACCGGGACCGTCGAGGCCCGGGCCCGCACCGGCACCGGGATCACCCTCAACGACGCCCTGCATGCGAACGACTAGGGGCGCGGTGGTCCTCACCCCGGAACCGGACCGGACCCCCAGACGACGGCGGCTGACCCGGCTGGTGCTCGCCGCCCTTGCCGGCGCCGTCGCCGTTTCCGGCTATGTCGCCGTCAAGGGGGTCGTCAACAACCTCGGGCCCACCACCTGCCAGGCCACGGCATCGGGTGACAGCGTGGCGTTCTCGCCCGAGCAGACGGCCAATGCGGCGCTGATCAGCGCCCTGTCGGTCAAGCGGGGGCTGCCGCCCCGAGCGGCGACGATCGCGATCGCCACCGCGATCCAGGAGTCGAAGCTGCGCAACCTCAGGGTCGGGGACCGGGACTCCGTCGGCCTGTTCCAACAGCGTCCGAGCCAGGGCTGGGGGACTCCCGAGCAGCTGGTCGACCCGGTCTACGCGACGAACAAGTTCTACGACGCCCTCGTCAAGGTGAAGGACTACCAGACACGGGAGATCACCCAGGTCGCGCAGGAGGTGCAGCGCAGCGCCTTCCCGGAGGCGTACGCCGACCACGAGCAGGAGGGCCGGGTCCTCGCCTCCACGCTGACCGGGCGCTCCCCGGCTGGACTGGGGTGTCGGCTGGACCCGGTGGCGCAAGCCGTCGACGGCGCCGCCGTCCGCGCGGACCTGACCAACCAGATGGGGGTGACCGCCCGGGTCGAGGGGGCGGTCCTCACCCTGCTGGCCAGCGACGCCGAGCAGGCGTGGGCCGTCGCCGCCTGGGCGGTCGCGCGGGCCGAGGCATACGGGATCGGGCAGGTGCGGGTGGGCGACCGGTCGTGGATGCGGACCCGCGACCCCGGCGGCCTGACCTGGGGCGCCGGCGCCACGGGTGGCTCCGGCCCAGCCAACACGGTGACCATCCACCTCGGCCCCTGACCCGCCGCCCGCCCGGCCGCCCGACCCGTCGCCCGCCCCGCCGCCCTTCGACCGAGCGCACCACCTGGTGGCGGCGGGGGGTGATTTGTCGGATTTGGTGACCAGTTGGTGCGCTCGGTCGGGGAAACGGGGACGGGAGCGGGGAGGGAAGCTGGGACGGAACGGGGCGGAACGGGGCGGAAACCGGGGGGGGAACGGGGGGTCAGCGCTGGTCGACGGCGACGTAGTCGCGCTCGGTCTCCCCCACGTAGACCTGGCGCGGCCGGCCGATCTTGGTCTCCGGGTCCTCCATCATCTCGCGCCACTGGGCGATCCACCCGGGCAGCCGACCGAGCGCGAACAGCACGGTGAACATCTTCGTCTCGAAGCCCATGGCCTTGTAGATGAGGCCGGTGTAGAAGTCCACGTTCGGGTACAGCTTGCGCTCGACGAAGTAGTCGTCGGCGAGCGCGATCTCCTCGAGCCCCTTGGCGATCTCGAGCAGCTCGTCGTCACCGCCGAGCTTCGCGAGGATCTCGTCCGCGGTCTTCTTGATGATGGCCGCCCGGGGGTCGTAGTTCTTGTACACCCGGTGGCCGAAGCCCATCAACCGGACGCCGTCCTCCTTGTCCTTGACCTTCTTCATGAACGTGTCGACGTCGTAGTCGGAGTTCTGGATCCGCGCCAGCATCTCCAAGACCGCCTGGTTGGCACCGCCGTGCAGCGGACCGAACAGTGCGTTGATCCCGGCCGAGATCGAGGCGAAGAGGTTGGCGTGCGAGGACCCGACGAGGCGAACCGTCGACGTGGAGCAGTTCTGCTCGTGGTCGGCGTGCAGGATGAGCAGCAGGTCGAGCGCGTTGACGACCGTCGGGTCGAGCTCGTAGGGCTCCGCGGGCAGCCCGAAGGTCATCCGCAGGAAGTTCTCGGTCAGCGAGAGGGTGTTGTCCGGGTAGAGAAACGGCTGGCCGACGCTCTTCTTGTGGGCGTAGGCCGCGATCGTCGGCAGCTTGGCGAGCAGCCGGACCGTCGAGATCTCGACCTGCTCCTCGTCGAACGGGTCGAGGCTGTCCTGGTAGAAGGTCGACAGCGCGGAGACCGCCGAGGAGAGCACCGGCATCGGGTGGGCGTCTCGGGGGAACCCCTGGAAGAAGCCCTTGAGGTCCTCGTGCAGCATCGTGTGGCGCCGGATCCGGTCCTCGAAGTCGGCCAGCTGGGCAGCGGTCGGTAGCGCGCCGTAGATCAGCAGGTAGGAGGTCTCGACGAACGAGGAACTCTTGGCCAGCTGCTCGATCGGGTAGCCGCGGTAGCGCAGGATCCCCTTGTCCCCGTCGATGAAGGTGATGGCGCTCTTGCAGGCGGCGGTGTTGGTGAACCCGACGTCGTAGGTGACGTTGTCGGTCTCCTTCAGCAGTGCCGCCACGTTGTAGCCCGAGTTGCCCTCGCTGGCCGTGACGAGCGGCAGGGGCACGTCCTTCCCGGCGGCCTGGAGTACGGCGTCGTCGCTCATGTCAGCACCTTCCTGTCCCCGGCCCGGAGTGCCGGCCCGCTCGACTACGGACGTTACCCGAGCAGCGGTGGCGGCGGAAAACCCGTCTCGTCAGAGGCGTTGCTCGGCGGCGGCGACCCGCTCGTCGGACGCGGTGAGGGCGACCCGGACATGCCTTCGGCCAGCCGCGCCGTAGAAGGCACCGGGGGCGACGAGGACCCCCCGGGCCGCGAGGTCGGTCACCGTCGTCCAGCAGTCCTCCTCGCGGGTGGCCCACAGGTAGAGTCCCGCGTCGGAGTGCTCGATGCGGAACCCCGCCCGCTCGAGGGCGGGCGCCAGCACCGCCCGCCGCGCGCGGTAGCGCTCCTTCTGGGTGCTGACGTGCGCGTCGTCGCCCAGGGCCGCCACCATGGCAGCCTGGACCGGTGTTGGCACGATCATCCCCGCGTGCTTGCGCACCTCGAGCAGCCCGCGCACGAGCCCCGGGTCGCCGGCGACGAAGCCGGCCCGGTACCCGGCCATGTTGGACTGCTTGCTCAGCGAGTAGACGGCGAGCAGCCCCTCGTGGCTGCCCCCGCACACCGCCGGGTCGAGCACGCTCGGCGTCGAGCCGGTGGAGAACGCCGGGTATGCCGTGCCACCGGCTTCCGCACCGCGCCAGTCGAGCTCGGCGTAGCACTCGTCCGACGCGACGACCACGCCGTGCTCCCGCGCCCAGGCCACCACCTTGGCCAGGTGCGGGACGGGCAGGACCGCCCCGGTGGGGTTGCTCGGGCTGTTGAGCCAGAGCAGCCTCGGGGTCGTTGCCGCGGTGACCGGTCCGAGGGCCGCGAGACCGTCGACGACCTTCGTGGTGGCGCCGGCAAGCCGGGCGCCCACGTCATACGTGGGGTAGGCCACCGCCGGGATGCCGACGACGTCGCCGGGTCCGAGCCCCAGCAGCGTCGGCAGCAACGCCACCAGCTCCTTGCTGCCCACCGTCGGCAGGACGGCATCCGGGTCGAGGTCGGGAACCCCGCGCCGGCGCGCGAACCACGCGGCGACCGCCTCCCACAGCGACGGCGTCCCCCAGGTGAGCGGGTACCCGTGGGCGTCCGCAGCGCCCGCCAGCGCGTCCTGCACGACGCGTGGGGTGGGGTCCACGGGCGTCCCGACCGAGAGGTCGACGATCCCGCCCGGGTGCGCTGCGGCCGTCGCCTTGTGCGCGGCGAGGGTGTCCCAGGGGAAGTCGGGCAGGTCGGCGATCACCCAGCGGTGGCCCGGCGGGCCGGCCCCACGTCGCGCCTCACTCGTCGTGCTCCTGCGGCGGCAGCGCGAGGATGACCGGGTGGTCCTTGGCGATCATCCCGACCTTGGCCGCGCCGCCCGGGCTGCCGAGGTCGTCGAAGAACTCGACGTTCGCCTTGTAGTAGTCCGCCCACTGCTCGGGCACGTCGTCCTCGTAGTAGATGGCCTCCACCGGGCAGACCGGCTCGCAGGCGCCGCAGTCGACGCACTCGTCGGGGTGGATGTAGAGCGAGCGCTCACCCTCGTAGATGCAGTCGACCGGGCACTCCTCGATGCACGACTTGTCCTTCAAGTCGACACAGGGCTGGGCGATGACGTAGGTCATGGACGTGGGTCCTCCTGCAAACAGCGGCGGTGACAGACCTAGTATGCCGCCTCATGGGCACCCCTCCTTTCCGTCGCGCAGATCCGCCGGGAAGGACGCTGCGGGTCGGCGACCGGGTGGTGGTGCGCTACCGGCTCCCGCCCGGGGACGTCGCGGGTCTCACCGACGTGGTCGGGGTCCTCACCCGCGCCGACGAGGACTCGGTGACGGTCGACTCGCGCCGCGGGCCGGTGCGGGTCGCCCGCGTCGACATCGTCGCGGCCAAGCAGGTGCCCCCGCCGCCCTCCCGTCGGGGCCCGCCGCACCGGGCGATCGGCGTGTGGGACCTGGAGCGGGTGATGGCCGAGGGCTGGGTGCCGGTGGAGCGCGGGGGGCTGGGCGACTGGGTCCTGCGCGCGTCAGGGGGGTTCACCGGTCGAGCCAACTCCGTCCTCCCCATCGGAGAGCCCAGCCTGCCCCTGCCGGAGGCCGTCGACTTCTGCCAGCGGTGGTACCGCGACCGGGACCTGGTGCCGCTGTTCGCCCTGGCGTCCCCGGTGGGCGGGGAGGTGTCCGAGGACCCCCTCGGGGCGCACCTGCTGGGAAGGGGCTACCAGCCCGTACGCCGTACCGTCATCATGACGGCCGCGGCGTCCGACGTGCCCACGCCGCCCGAGGGGTCACCCGAGGTCACCGTCGACGCGGACCTCACCGCGGAGTGGCTGCAGGCCTACGCGGCCCAGCGCCCGGTGCTCGCCGGGGTCACCGAGCAGGTGCTGACCGGCTCCCGCGGTCAGCTCTTCGCCTCGGTCCGGGGCGGTGAGCGCGGTCCGGTCACCGCGATCGCCCGGATGGCGGTCAGCCCCGGCTGGGCGGGCC
>JBPCOG010000341.1:0-2333 GCA_051000455.1 Lapillicoccus sp.
CGGCAGATCCGGGAGGCCCAGGAGCGCGGCGAGTTCGACAACCTGCCCGGGGCGGGGAAGCCGCTGCCCGACCTCGGCGACCCGAACGACGAGAGCTGGTGGGTCCGGCGGATGATCGAGCGGGAGAACCTCGACATGAGCGGCGCGCTGCCGAGTGCCCTGCTGCTGCGCAAGGAGGCGGCCGGGTTTCCCGAGTCTCTGTGCGAGGTTCGCACCGAGCAGGGCGTCCGCGAGATCCTCGAGGACTACAACAAGCGGGTCCGGCTGGACCGGCTGCGGCCGGCGGTGGGCAACCTGCCCCCATTGCTCGCCCGGACCGTCGATGTCGACGAGATGGTCCAACGGTGGCACGCGCTGCGGGCGGCGGGCTGAGGGGGGACCGGTCCGGGTCGGCGATGGCTCCCCGGGCACCCGCGGAGACCGGAGGTCGGTCGCTGTGGGGGCCGAATGCTTCGAGCAGCAGGTCGTCGGTCTCCAAAGCGCCACCCCTGAGGTGCCTGGCAGCCCGGCATACACTCGCGGGATGAGCGACCCGACGATGCCGCAGGACCCGTTCGAGCCCCAGCTGGAGCCCACCGGCCCACGCAGGTCGACGAGCGTGCTCGAGCGCGAGGAGGTGCGCGAGCAGCTGCAGGAGCCGGGGGACCACGAGCGGTTCGCCCACTACGTCGACAAGAACAAGATGATGGAGAGCGCCCTGAGCGGCGAGCCCGTCATCGCCCTGTGCGGCAAGGTGTGGGTGCCGACGCGGGACGGGACGAAGTTCCCCGTCTGCCCGACCTGTCGGGAGCTGCTCGACGCGCACTGGCCGGCCGGTGGGGGGAAGGGCCCTCAGTAGCCGAGCTCCGGGTCGACGACGTTGGCCAGCGGGCGGCCGTCGAGGAAGGCGCGGAGGTTCTCGCAGAACAGGTCGCAGATCTGCTCGTCCTCGCGCGCGTCGAGCGCGGCGGAGTGGGGGCTGACGATGACGTTGTCGAGGTCCCACAGGGGGGAGTCCGCGGGAAGCGGCTCGGTGGCGAAGACGTCGAGGACGGCCAGGCCGACCTGCCCCGAGCGCAGCGACTCGACGAGCGCCGGCTCGTCGATGACGGTGCAGCGGCAGACGTTGACGAGGGTGACCCCGCGCTTGGTGCGCGAGAGCAGGTCCGCCCCCAGCAGGTTCGCGGTGTGCGCCGTCCCGGGCAGCGTGACGACGACGTGGTCGGCCTGGCCGATGATGTCCGGCAGCTCCTCGACGGCGTGCACCTCGTCGACACCGGGCACCGGCTCCGGGTGGCGCCTGGTGCCGAGCACCCGCATCCCGAGGGCGGCACAGCGGCTCGCCACCTCCGCCCCGATCCCGCCGAGCCCGATCACCAGCACCGTGCTGCCCGACACCGGGCGGGACAGCACCCGCGCCGGCCACTCGTGCGCCCGCTGCTGGCGCTGCAGCCGGGGCAGGTCCTGGCTGCCGGCGAGGATCCCGAACACCGAGAACTCCGCCAGCGGTATGCCGTGCACCCCCGCCGACGTCGTGAACGTCACCTGTGCGTGCTGCTGCGGCGTGAGCCGCGCGCCGACCACCTGGCCTCCCCCGCCGGCGGCCATGGTGTGCACCCAGCGCAGGCCTGCGTTCGAGGCGACGGCCCGCGCCAGGGCATCCGGGTCCTCCCCGGGTATGCCGTAGAGCACCTCGGCGCGCGCGAGCAGCTCCTCGAAGCGGTGCTGCTCGTCCCGGTCCCGGTGGAACCGCGGGTCACCGGAGTGGTCGCCCGGATGGCGCATCGGCGGCAGGAGGGAGTGGTCGACGAGCACCTCGACGCGGGGGTCCACCGCCGTGATCCGCGCACACAGCTCTGGGGCGAGGGGAGTGGCGATGACCACCCGCACCCGGTCGGTCTGCGCGCTCGAACCGGTCACGTTGGCACCTCTCCTTGGGCGGGTGTGTCGGGCACGACGGCTGTCGCGCGGCCACGCTACCGGGTGCGGTCGGGGCGAGTGCGGGTCGGGCCGAGCGCCCGGCAGGCGCCCGGGGGGCGAGGGTTGCGGGCTCCGGCGCGAGGGTCATCGCTGCCGGACGAGGGGCAGCGTGCGGTAGTCGATCCGGGTGGCGAGCGAGATCGCGGTGGACGCACGGATGACGTGGGAGTCGTCGACCACCCGGTCGATGACCCGCTGCAGGTCCGGGTTGTCCCGCGCGACGACACGGACCAGCAGGTCGCCCGAGCCGGTGATCGTGTGCGCCTCGAGAACCTCCGGGATCGCCGACAGGTGCTCGACCACCGGACCGTGGCCGCGGCCCTGGCGGATCTCGAGGGTGCAGAACGCCGTGACCGGGTAGCCGAGCGCGGCGG
>JBPCOG010000005.1:0-19865 GCA_051000455.1 Lapillicoccus sp.
CGTCGAGACGGCGCTGCAGGACGCAGCGAAGCCTCCCGCGCCCGTCCGGACCTCCCTGCTGCGGGCCGCCGCCTGGCGCGCCGCGCGCTTCGGGCTGTCCGGGGAGCTGCTCGACGCGACGGAGGCACGGCCTCGTCCGGCGAGCGAGATGCTCGACCGTCTCGTGGAGCATGTCGCTCCCGCCCTCGCCAGGACGGGAGACGAGCACCTGGTCCACGACTCGATCGCCCGCGTCCTCGTCCGCGGCACCGGCGCCGAGATGCAGCGCGCCGCCCTCGCGCGGCGCGGCGAAATGAGCGACGTGGTCGCCGACGCGGCGGTGCGCACCGCCGGATGACCGGCCGGCGGCGGCGCTGGTGCTGCGCCGGGTCAGCCCGCCAGCATCGCGAGGAGGGACCCGGCGTTGTGCACGGCATACCCGCTGCCGTCGTTGTTGAAGTAGACGTAGACGTCCCGGCCGCTGCCGTCCCACTCGCGGACCCGCTCGGCCCACCAGCGTAGGTCCTCGTCGGAGTACAAGCCGCCGTAGAGGTGGTGGTGGTCGGGGCCGTGCAGGCGCACGTAGACGAACGGCGCGGTCGCGCGCAGGACGCAGGGAAGGTTCGCCCCGCTCATCACGCAGTATGCCGCGTGGTGGCGTTCCAGCAGCGCGAAGACCGGGTCCGCGTGCCAGCTGGGGTGCCGCAGCTCCACCGCGACGCGCACCCAGTCGGGCAGCCGGGCAAGGAAGTACTCGAGCCGGGCGTCGTCCCGGGTATGCCGGGGCGCGAGCTGGACGAGAAGGACACCTCGGCGGTCGGCGAGCTCGTGCCAGCCCGTGGCCATCCGCTCGACCCAGGCCTCGGGCGCATACAGCCCCTTGGCGTGGGTCAGGCCCCGGGCCGCTTTGACCGACAGCTGGAAGCCCTCGGGCAGGCGCCGGCGCCAGCTCGCGAAGCTGCGCTCGCCCGGCCACCGGTAGAAGCTGGCGTTCAGCTCCGCCGTGCTGAACCGGGCGGCGTAGAGGGCGAGGCGTGCCGAGGCTGGCGTTCCGGGTGGGTACAGCACGCCGTCCCAGTGCGCGTAGCTCCAGCCCGAGGTGCCGATGTGGATGCCCATGACCCCTCCTGCCGCCGGCCCCGGCGGTGCCGCGATCCTCTCAGCACCAGGCCTGGGACGTGCGCAATGGTGTGTGCCGTGAGACCCGACCGACGGCCGGCCGGGCCCGACCACGTCCTGGTCGCCCGGGGCGCGACTACCCCGTCTGCACACTCGCCGCGTCATCGCGACGCGCTCGACACCCAGCCCGTCGCGTGGGCGGCCTCCATGATCTCCCGGGCGCAGCCCGGGTCGACGCGCCCCTCGATGCCGGGGACCCGCTTGAGGGCACTTCCGACGATCACCGAGTCGGCCACCGAGAAGGCCTCGGCCAGGGACGGGGCCGAGATGCGGCCGCCGATGACGATGCGTGCCCCGGGACGGCTGGTCCGGGTTCGCCGCGCCAGCTCGAGCGTGTCTGCCGTCGTGGCTCCCGTGACGATGACCGCGTCGGCGGACCCGAAGTCCAACGTGTCCACCAGCGCGGCGGCGAAGTCCTCATCGAGCAGCGGACGGCTGGTCGGCTCGTAGACGTCAGCCCAGATCTCCACGGCGCTGCCCGAGCGGCGGCGAAGGTCGTGGGTGGCAGCGGCACAGCCCTGCACGATGCCCTCCGCGCTCAGCACCGCGCCGGTGAGCACTTTGACCCGCACGAAGTCGGCATCCGTGGCAGCGGCGATGGCCACGGCCGCAGGTCCGTCGTTCTTGACGATGTTGACGCCCACCGCAAGGTCCGTGGCCTGCCGGACCCGCGTCGTCACAGCCGTCATCTGGGCAACCGTGAGGATGTCGACGGTCTGGCGGGTCGGACGGTCCAGCGAGTTCTGGACCAGCACCCCGTCGAAACCAGCGGCGGCAAGGACGAGTGCGTCGGCCAGGGCCGCGTCGAGGATCTCTGCCAGGGTGCATCTGCTCGCTGCCGTCCCCGGAAGGGCTGGCAGGTGGATCATCCCGACCAGCCGGGGCCTGCTCAACGGGTGCCCGCCGCCGCGTCGAGCGAAGCGGGGATGGCGCTGCCGAATATCTGCCGGAAGTTGACCTCCTTGCGCCACTCGTCGTCGAAGCCGAGCATCACCTTCTCGGTCCGGACGGCGAAGTGCAGCGAGATGAGCTCGGCGGCCACGCAGTAGACAAGCGGCGAGAGGTCCTCGTCGACGTGCCCCACCACCGGAATGACCACGTCGGCCAGGGCAGCGGTCTCCTCGTCACTCTCGGCGCAGACGGCGACGGCGGTGCCCTTCATGTCACGCACCGCTCGCAGCTGTTCGCGAGCCCGGTCCAGGCTCGCGCCCGGCGGAGCGATGACGATCGTCACCGTACCCGGGACGCAGCAGAAGTACTGCTCGTGTGCCCACTCCTCCAGCTGCTGGGCGACGGTGTTGTGCCTGGCGGACTCGATCATCTTGGCCATGGCGAACAGGGCGGTCCCGTAGTTCGGGCCTGCGCCGAGGACGAACACCGGCGTGTCGTCGGTCAGCTCGTCGGCCAGTCCACGCGCCGGGGCGTCAGAGGCGGCGATGGTGGCGCGCATGCCGTCAGCGAGCGCGGTCAGCCGGGAGAGCTGGGCACGGACTCCTTCGTCGTCCACCCGCCCGGCGTTGCGTCCGATGTGCAGCCCCACGACCAGCAGCGCGAGGATTGAGGCGATGTAGCTCATCGTCCCTGGGCCGAAGCCGACGTCCCGGTAGTCCCAGGCGATCGTGGTTCCTGCCTCCTGGCCAAGTCGGCTGCCCGGCTTGTAGGTGACGCCCACCGTTCTCAGGCCGGCCTGGTTGGCGAACTTCAGTGCCTCGACGGTCCGGGCCACCTCTCCCGAGTTGGAGACGGCAACCACCAGGGCGTCCTTCGGGGCGGTTCGCACGGCGTACCGGGAGAACTCCATCGACTCGAGGGCTTCTGTCGGGATCCCGGTCAACAGCTCCACCGCGTAGCGCGCGGCGATCCCGCAGAAGTAGGAGTCCCCACAGCCGACGAAGTAGATCCGCGAGGGCACGTACGTGTCGCCCAACGCCCCGGATGCGTGCTCGTAGAGCGAGGCCGGCGCCGTCTCCAGCAGGTCTGCCTGGCCGTCGATGCCGTTGCGCATGTTGTCCCATACCAGCTGCATGTCTTCTAGTTGCATGGTGCTACTACTCTCCCTTGAGGTGATCGTTTCCACTGCAGACGCAGGACGTGGCTAGCTCGGCACCCCCGACAGCAGCTCGGGCCGTATCTGCCGCACCCGGGCCTCGATGTATCCGGCGTCGAAGACGTCGGGGGACACCATGGTGCCGATGGCTTCGACCACCGACGAGGCTGCAGCGGTGGCCCATGTGGCAGCGGTGACCGCGTCCGCGCCTGCTGCGAGGGTCGCAGCGAACGCTCCGCAGAAGGCGTCCCCCGCACCGGTGACGTCCACCGGCCGAACCGGCAGTGCCGGCACATGCCAGACGTCGTCTCCGGCGGCGACGACGGCGCCCTGCTCGCCGAGCTTGACGACGGCGATGGCCGCTCCGGCCGCGCAGAACCTGCGGACCGCCACGGACGGGGACGCGTCGACCAGGTGACGGGCTTCCAGCTCGCTGGGCAGGAACGCCCCCAGGTGCGGAAGCAGCGCCAGCACGCGGTCCGGGGCCGCGGCGCAGCTGTCGTCATGGGGGTCCAGGGTCGTCGGTCTCGAGTCGCGCGACAGCGCCAGACACCACTCGCCCTGCACGTGGACGGGCATGGGCGCGATGTGGACGGCGCCGTCCGGCGGCAGCGTCGAGACATCCAGGCGTGGGCTCATGTCCTCGTGCGAACCGGACTCGGGGTGCAGCACGTACGTTCGCGCTCCGTTGTCCTCGTAGAGCGCCCACTGCTGGATCGCCGGCGTGTCGGCCTCCTCCAGCTCGGTGACGATCCCGAGCGCGCTCAGCCGCTTCAGCGACTCATCGGGTATGCCGGTGCCCCGTCGGCTGACCACCGCGGCCGGGGAGCCAACGATGCGCGCGCCCAGCGCGGCGTAGACAGACGCCCCGGCGGCGTTGCCCATGAAAGTGGTGCCGTCCCGCAGGACCACGTCGTCGATGGTGAGATGCCCGATCACCCACAGTCGGGGCCGCGTCACGAGAAACCCTGAAGGAGCACGCCGAGTCCCATCAGCCGCAGGGCCACCGAGACGACGAGCACGACGAGCGCCACCACGCAGAGCGTCCGATCGAGGCGGTTGAAGTGCAGCTGGATGATGTTGGTGCGACTCTTGCCCGCGCCGAAACCCCTGGCGTCCATGGCGACCGTCAGGTTCTGCGCCGTGAGGAATGCCCTCGAGAAGAGGGGGACGAGGATCGGGGCGGCGCGGAACGCTCGTCGGGCGGGGTTACCCCGGGCGAGGTCGAGCCCGCGCGCCCTCTGCGCCTCCACGATGGTGGCCCGCTCGGCGTTCATCAGCGGGATGAACCGGATCGCCGACGACATGGCCAGGCCGGCCTTGTAGGGCAGGCCGAGGGCGAGCAGGCCCGCGGTGAGGCGCTGGGGAGAGGTGGTGAGCATCCAGAGGGCAGCGGCGACGGTCATGATCCCGATTCGCAGACCCATGGCCAACCCGAAGAGCAGTCCGGTGCCCGTGACCTGCACCGGCCCGACGTGGAAGAGGACTTCGCCGTCGCGCACGTATGCCGGCCACACGATCACGCTGAGGACGACCAGCCAGAGCGAGAGCAGGAAGAAGGCCCGAAGGTCGGTCCAACCCAGCTGCGCCAGCCGGGCCACCCCGAACAGTCCAAGGACCACGACCCCGAGGACGGCAGGATGGTTGAAGCACAGGGCGACACCGAAGAGCACCAGCAGCCACAGCATCTTGGTGCGGGGGTCGAGCCTGTGCACGGGGGAGGGCTTGTCGCGGTAGACGCTATATCCGACGGGCATGCGGCTCACCCTCTCGCAGTCGCGTGATCTGGCGGACCGCGTCGTCGATCGACCGTGCAGGTCGTACGCCCAGTCCGACAAGGCGGTCGGAGATGGTGACCGGGGCGGGAGGCATCAGGTGAGCGGCCTCCATCGCCGCCCGGTCCCGCAGGACCGCCTGGGTGTCGCCGTCGGCGATGATCCGGCCGCTGCTCATGATGACCGCGCGCGGGATGTACTCGCCGACGATGTCCATGTCGTGGGTGATGGCGATGATCGATCGGCCATCGGCCGCCCAGCGCGAGAGCAGCTCCATGATCGCGGTCGCCCCCCTGCGGTCCATCCCGGTCGTCGGCTCGTCGATCACCAGCATGGGGGGGTCCATGGCCAGGATGGAGGCGACGGCCACCAGCTGTCGCTGGCCACGGCCCAGGCTGAACGGGTTGGAGTCGCGAAGGGACGACAGGCCCACCAGCTCCAGTGCGCTGTCCACCTTCGCGGCCACCTCGTCAGGCGGGTAGCCGAGGTTGCTCGGCCCGAAGCCGACCTCCTTGACCACGGACGAGGAGAAGATCTGGTGGTCCGGGTTCTGGTAGCAGTAGCCAACCGTGCGGGCCAGGTCTGCAAGTGCCTGGGTCTGCACGGGTTGGCCGGCCACGAGGACCCGTCCGCGAGTCGCTCGGTGCAAGCCGTTGAAGTGCTTGGCAAGGGTCGTCTTGCCTGCGCCGTTCTGTCCGAGCATTGCCACGAACTCTCCGCGCCGGACCGAGAAGTTCACTCGATGGAGCACATCCGGCAACCCGGGGGCATACGAGAAGCACACATCCCTCACCTCGAGGATGGGCGTGTCCGTCATCGCTGCGCGCCCAGGGCGGACATGACCTGGTCGAGGGCAAGGTCGAGGTCGAGGGTCGGCACGGGATCGGCGAGGGTCCCGGTGCGGACGAGCTGGCTGAGCAGGTCCGCTGCCGCGGGCATCCGCTCCGAGGCAGTTCTCGCATCGGCACCAGGGCCGAAGAACACCTCCAGGGGTGACCCCTGGACGGCGATCTGTCCGTCCTGCATGATGACGATCCGGTCCGCGATGCGCACGAGCCGGTCCACCTCGTGTTCCACGACGAGGACCGTGTGCTCGCCGCCGCGCCGGAGTCCCTCGATCACCCGGAAGAGCTGCTCCTTGCCCACCGGGTCGAGCTCGGAGGTCGGTTCGTCGAGGATGAGCAGCTCCGGCTCGCTCATCAGTGCCGAGGCGATGGCCAGCCGTTGCTTCTGACCGCCGCTGAGGGCATAGGTGTCGCGGTCCATGAGCCCTGCGAGGCCGACCAGCGCCAGGTAGTGGACGCTGCGCTCGGCGATGACAGCGGGGTCGACCTCGTAGTTCTCGGGCCCGAAGGCCAGGTCCTCAGCGACGGTCATGCCGATGATCTGGGCCTCCGGATCCTGCAGCACCAGACCGATCCGAGCCCCGATGTCGAGGCGGTGCTCGGCGGTGATGTCCTCCCCGAAGGCCCGGACACGGCCGTCGACCTCTCCCGGGCTGCTGTGCGGGATGATCCCCTTGATGGCCTGGCAGAGCGTGCTCTTGCCGGCTCCGGAAGCGCCGAGGATCCCGACGACCTCGCCGCTGCGAACCGACAGCTCGATGCCCTTGAGCGCGGCGTCTTGGGCCGACGGGTAGCGAAACCAGAAGTCCTCGACGTGCAGCACCTCCGGTGCGGTGTCCCCCCTGATCACGCGCTGTTGGGGTGTTCCGCGGAGTCGGTCCGGTCCGGCGCAGCGGGACGCATCGCCGGGCGGTCGCCACGCTGTCCGTGACCGGCAAGGTCACCGTGGAACAGTCCCCGCTGGCGCACCAGGGGAAACAGTGCCAGCAGGAGCAGCGGCACCACCACTGCCGGGATGAGGAAGTGGTTGAGGGTGATGGACGCGGACACGGCGCCCCAGGCGACCGCAGGTGCGAGCAGGTGGGTGAAGTCGAGCCAGCCGCAGACGGTGATCAGGTGCAGGAGGGCACCCGCAGCGAGCGCGAGGTAGAGGCGGACCCACATACCGGCCTTCTTCAAGGACGGGTCGGTGACCAGCTTGTAGGGAATCCACGTGTAGAAGGTGTGACCGAGCAGGCCCGCCGCAGAGCCGACGGTGAGGGCACCACTGATCGCGTCGCCGATGGGCATGCTGAACGTCGCGCCGATGGCGCCCGGCAGCCCGAACAGGATCGACAGCACCGGGCCCAGGGAGAACGACGGGTTGAAGCCGCCGATTCCGGGAACGAACTGGATCTGCAGCGGTCGACCGGCGATGTAGATGGCGGCAGAGATCGCCACCAGCGCGATGGTGCGGGCGTTCCAGGTCAAGTTGTTCCGGACGATCCCCTTGGTGGAGATGGTGCGCCCGCTGAACTCAAGGACCCAGATCCCGATGGCGACGACCATGAGGATCAGGGCGATCGTGACGGCGACCTTGTTCGCAGGTCCGCCGTTGAGGATTTCACCTAGCCAGCCGAAGTTCATTGCTCGTCCTTTCTAGGGTCAAACGTGAGAACCATTCGGAAACGGGAGGAAGGCCTAGTTGCGTCGCACCACGTGCAGGTCGATGAGGTCGCAGTTGTAGTAGTTGCGCGAGAACAGGCCCACGCAGTCGACCACGGACTCGAGGAAGTGCTGTTGCTCCAGTAGCAGCACCGGGCTGCCCGGGCTCATGTCGAGATGGCGGCACAGCTCCGGCTCGGGATTGAGCGGGATGAAACGGGTGAGGGCGTCTCGCATCACCAGGCCGAAGGACGCCAGGGTGTCGTACAACGAGTCATCGGCCCCGAACTCGTCGAGAGCCCCGACGTCGGGCAGCAGGTCGGTACTGATCCACTCCTCACAGTGCAGGACGGGGGAGCCGTCCGCGGTCCGCGTCCGGCTGATGTGGACAACGGAGTCACCCACCAGCACCTGCAGTCGTTCGGCAACGTCGGCATCCGCGCTCTCGCGGCGCACCCGCAGGCTGGCGGTCCCTGGTTCCCGGCCCAGCATGGAGATGCTGGCCCCCGTGCCCATCAGGTGCTCCAGGCCTTGGGAGAGGTGCGGCGGCGAGGTCGAGACGAACGTGCCCACGCCCCGCTGCCGGACCAGCAGGCGGCTCGCCACCAGCTCGCTGACCGCGGCCCTCAGCGTCGGGCGTGAGATCCCCAGGCGACGGGCAAGCTCGGGCTCCGCGGGCAGCTGGTCCCCGGGCTTGAGCGTGCCGGCACGGACCAGGGCGCGCAGCCTCGCGCCCGCCCTCTCCTCGAGGGTGAGCTCCTCGGGCTCCGACTTCACGGACCAGCTGCTCATGGGCGACCCCCCTCCAGTCGGATGTCAGACATCATGTGCGCTCAGCATGTCCCGGGGGAGACCGGGATGTCAACGACCCGCGTCCACATCGGCGGGCCCGCGGGCAGTGGGGACCATCGGCTGGGCGCTGCCTGACCGGTTCCCGTCTGCCGGGGCGGATCGGCGGTAGCGGTTGTTGATCATCTCCCCGCGAAACTGCTCGTTGGGGAAGGAGCCGTCGGCAAAGACGACCGTTCCACCGCAGACGGTGGCGTAGGGCCACGCCCTGAGGCGAAAGCCCTCATACGGCGAGTAGTCGACAGCGGAGTGCAGCTCGGCTGCGCGAACCTCCTTGGTCCCCTCGTCGACGATGACGAGGTCGGCGTCCGCGCCGATGGACACATGTCCCTTGTTGGGCAGCCCGAACCGGCGCGCGGCGTTCGTGGACATGAGCTCGATCGCCCGCTCCATGCTCATCCCGCGCTCGTACACCAGGTGCGTGAGCACCAGCGGCAGCATCAGGGCGATGCCGGGAAGTCCCGGTCGGGCAGAGACCCATTCCTGCTTCGCGGCGCTGGGCCAGACATTGTGGTCGGATCCGAAGAAGTCGATCTCCCCGTTCATGACGGCGTCCGAGATTGCGGCGGCGAGCTCGGGGTCGCGCAGCGGCGGTGCGACCTTGCCCGCCGGCCCGATGTCGGATCCCGTGGTCAACAGCATGTAGTGGACGCAGGACTCGAGCGCGGCGTCCGGGTTCCGCAGGGCGCGGCGGGCACGGATCGCCTCCAGGCTCGACACGTGCACGATCGTCACCGGGCAGTTCGCCTTCTCAGCGAGGTACATGGCCGTCCAGGCCGCGTCCCCCTCGGCCTCCGTCGGGCGGGAACGCTCCCACGAGGACAGGGAGGTCATCCCCTTGGACATCTCCTGCTGCATGCAGTGGTCGACGATGTCGCCGTCCTCGGCATGCACCATGGCCTGGGCACCGTGCGCCGCGATCGCCCGGAAGGCGGTACGCATCTGGGCGTGGTTGAGGCTTCCGATGCCTCCGAGCGCAGCGGCTTCGGCGCCCCGGTAGGGCATGAAGATCTTGAAGGTGACAATGCCCTCGGCGACCGCCTGGGGGATCTCCGCCACCTGGGCCATGTTCATCAGGTAGCCGTGGAACTGGACGTTCATCATGCTCTGGCGGGTGGCTTCCCGGAGCCCTTCGCGGTAGGCGTCGACCATCGAACCCAGACCGAACTGCACATAGTTCAGCGCCGTTGTGCAGCCGCCTGCCACAGCGCCTCTGGTCTCCACCGCGAAGTTGTCGTCTGGCCCGAGTCCGGGCAGGTGGTCGTACTCCGGGGCCCGCTGGTTGATGTGGACATGCGTGTCGATGGCTCCCGGGATCACCCACCGGCCGGCGGCGTCGAGGGTCACCTCGGCCGACCCGACGTGTTCCGACCGGCTGGTGAGGGCAACGATGGAACGGTCTCGCACCCCGATGTTGTGAAGCTGGACATCGTCGGTCCTCAGCCGGGCATTGTTGATGACGAGCTGAAAATCAGCCATCTGGCCCCTCCTGCCTCACCATGGTGATCTCGACGCGAGCGGTTGTCGTCATCGTTGCTCCATCCAGTGGCGTTCGAGGAAGTCCGGCTCGACGTAGCCCACGGACAGGTGGTCCCGGTGCCACGCTTCCTGCAGTGGCTCCGGGACGGCGCGGTACTCGCGCCACAACAGCCCGATGGCAGCAGCGGCGTAGAGCTGGTAGTCGAGGACGCGCCCGATGGCCGCCGGCTCGCTCAGCAGCTGGTCCGCTTCCCTGCCGTCGAGCGTTCGCTCGGCCATCGTCCGGAAGTCCTCGAGCGCACCTGCTTCCGCGGACGCGACCGCGTCGAGGCTCGGTGGCCCTCCGGGTCGCTGGAAGACGAGCCCGGCCAGCTCGTCGTACAGCTCGAGCCAGAGCGAGCGCTCGGGTTCGTCCAGCCAGATGGCGGCGTAGAAGAGCATGAGGGCGTGGTGGCGAACCATGCTGTAGTCGTCGCCCAGTCCGCGGAGCTGGATCTGGAGGACGTCGTTGGTCAGGGACATCTCCGGCCGGCTCGTGCCGGCGAGGAGGCCGGCGAGATCCGGCCGCCGCCGCAGCACCGGCGCGTAACAGCGGTGCAGCACCTGCAGGAAGAAGGAGGCATCGGGAAGGCAGCACACCACCCGGGGGTCAGCGCTGGCGTCCAGCCAGGCCACCATGAAGTCGCCGTACAGGCGATCCCTCCCTGTCGCGACGACGCGGTGGACGACTGCGGCCGGGTCCGCGACCGGGCCAGCGAGCTCGAGCAGAGGTGCAGCGAGGCGGCGACCTTTGCTCACCCACGCTGTCGCGCGCTCTTCCGTGATCGGGCTGGTCCCTTGCCAGCGTCCTGGCTTCAGGTCGCTCGTGCCAGCGTGTCCACCCTCGGTCAACGTCATTCCTTCCGTCATCCTCAGCGACGATGCCCGGGGCCAGCGAGCGTGGCCATGGTCGTCCCCGCGAGGCAGCCTATCGACGCGTTCTGCTTACCCCGGTGTCAAGTCGCTGTTACGTCGCGCGGGGTACCCGCCGGCGGGCGCTACGGTAGCGCTCACGCGTTATCGACCTGTCCCGTGGAGGAACCCAATGAGCCGTCCAGTCGCGCGACGTACCCGGACTCCCTTGGCTGTCGCCCTTGCCGCGGCTTTGTCGCTGGCGGCCTGCAGCACCGGCAACGAGGCACCGCCTGCCGGTCCTGCGGCCCCTGACGGTCCTGCGGCCCCTGCCGCCTCCGGTGGCGGGACATCGGCCGGTGGCAAGTGCACCATCGGCATGACCCAGATCAACCAGACCGCGGTCTTCTTCACGCAGATGAACGACGGCGCCACGGCGGCCGCGAAGGACGCCGGGTGCACGCTGAGCATCGCCAACGCCAACAACGACTCGGCTCGCCAGAACGGTGACATCGAGAGCATGGTCTCCCAGGGGGTGACCGGGCTGATCGTCGTGGCGATCGACGTCAACGGCGTGCTGCCGGCGGTGAAGGCGGCCCGGGCCAAGGGCATCAAGGTGGTGGCGATCGACGCCAAGCTCGCGGATGGCAGCGTGGACACCTTCGTCGGCGTTGACAACTCCAAGGCCGGTGAGCAGATCGGCAAGTGGGTGGTCGACAAGGGGCTGGTCAAGGACAAGAGCTACGGCGTCGTGGACGCGAAGAACTCCTTCATCCAGAACCAGCGCGAGGACGGCTTCCGCAAGACCGTGGACGCGGCGGGCGGGAAGTACACCCAGAGCGTGAGCGGGGACAACGTCCAGGAGAAGGCCGCGACCGCCGCGCAGAACCTGACGACCGCTCAGGCGAACCTCGACTTCATCTACACCACCGGCGAGCCCGCGACCGTCGGTGCCGCCGCTGCGCTCAAGGGAAACACCCGCACCAAGATCATCGGCTGGGACCTCACCAAGGAGGTCATCGCAGCCGTCGACTCAGGCTTGGCGGCCGCGATCGTCCAGCAGGACCCCAAGCAGGAGGCGGTCGAGGCGGTCAAGGAGCTCAAGGGCCTGCTCTCCGGGAGCGCCCCCAAGGGCTTCATCGACGTCCCGATCACCATCGTCACCAAGGAGAACGTCGACAAGTTCCGCCCCATCTTCCCCTGAGCACCCGAACGGAGGTTGACGTTGAGCGAGCCGACGAGCACGCCTGGAGCGGCTGTCCCGCTGCCGTCGTTGCGGGTGGAGATGGTGGACATCCGCAAGAGCTTCGGGGCGCTGGACGTGCTCAAGGGGGTCAACCTCCGTATCGGGCGCGGTGAGGTCCTCGGACTCGTCGGGGACAACGGGGCGGGGAAGTCGACGCTGATGAAGATGCTGGCGGGGGCGGTGGCCCCCGACTCGGGCAGCATCCTCATCGACGGGGAGGAGATGACCGGCTCCGGCCCGCGCGCCGCCCGGGCCCACGGGATCGAGATGGTCTACCAGGACCTGGCCCTGTGCAACGACCTCGACGTCGCCGCCAACCTCTTCCTCGGGCGCGAGCTCTACCACCGGGGGACCCGCCGGCTGGACCACCGCGCGATGCACCGCGAGGCGGCAGGACACCTCGAGCGGCTCCACATCCGGGTGCGAAGGACGGACCAGGACGTCGGCACGATGTCCGGTGGACAGCGGCAGGCCGTCGCCATCGCGAGAGCCGTCACCTTCGACCCGAAGGTCCTCGTGCTGGACGAGCCGACCGCTGCCCTCGGCGCCAAGGAGGTGGAAACCGTCCTGCAGCTCATCCAGGACGTCTCGGCGCGGGGGGTCAGCGTGGTGCTGATCACCCATCGGCTGCAGGACCTCTTCCAGGTCGCGGACCGGTTCGTCGTCCTCTACGAGGGCGTCGTCTGGCAGGAGATGGCCCCCACCGAGACCGACCTGTCCGGCCTCGTGACCTCCATGATGGGCAAGTAGGTGCAGACCTCGACCTCGGCCCCGCAGGCGGCAACGCGCCGCCCCGGTCGGGGCGCCCGGTCGGACTTCGTGTCCCGGCACTTCGGGGTGCTGTCGATCCTCGTGGTCTTCGTCGTGCTGTTCGTCTTCTTCAGCATCCGCGCGGAGGCGTTCCTGACGGCCAGCAACCTGGTCAACATCAGCCGGCAGGTCGCTCCCACCGTGATCGTCGCGACGGCCATGACGTTCGTCATCACGACCGGGGCGATCGACCTCAGTGTCGGCTCCGTCGTGGGCCTCACTGCCGCGGCGCTGGCGTTGATGGCCAAGACCGGCAACCCGGCGCTCGCGCTGGTTGCCGCCCTGGCCATCGGTGCCGTCATCGGCCTGGTCAACGGGGCACTGACGGCATACGGGCGCCTGCAGTCCTTCATCGTCACCCTGGCCGCCCTCACCGCGGTGCGTGGCGTCGCCCTGCTGATCACCCAGGGGTACAGCACCCCGATCGACTCGCAGTTCCTGCTGCCGCTCGGCCAGGGCCGGCTACTCGGCCTCTACACCCCGACATGGATCGCCATCGCCGTCGTGGCCGTCTTCTGGTACGTGCTCACCCAGACCCGGTTCGGCCGGTACATCGTGGCCGTCGGCTCCAACGCAGAGTCGTTGCGCCGGTCCGGTGTGGACATCCGCCGGGTCCAGATGTGGGCACTGGCGCTGACCGGAGTCCTCGCCGCGCTCGCAGGCGTCGTCACCGCCACCCGGCTCGCGAGCGGGTCGTCGAACTCCGGAACGGCATTCGAGCTCGAGGTCATCACCGCCGTGGTCCTCGGCGGCACCAGCCTCCTGGGCGGTCGCGGGTCCGTCATCGGCTCGGCAGTCGGCGCCATGACCCTCGGGATCATCTCCAACGGCCTCGTGCTGCTGCACGTCGACGTGTACTGGGTGCCCATCGTGCAGGGGGTCATCCTCGTCGTGGCGATCTTCCTCAACAGCAAACTGTTCTCACGGATCGTCGGATCTCGACGGTGAGCAGCGTTATGACGGTGCTCGGTCCCGTCGCCAGCGCGGACCTGGGGGTCACCCTGACCCACGAGCACATCCTCAACGACGTGAGCTCGTGGTGGCACCTGTCGAGCTCGACCGGCCTGGACCCCGAGGAGTTCGCCGGTCGGCCGGTGACCCCCGACATCCTCTGGGACCTCAAGCACGACCCGTTCGGCAACCGGGACAACTGCCGACTCGACGACGTCGAGACCGCAGTCGAGGAGGTTGCCCGGTATGCCGTGCTCGGTGGCCAGAGCATCATCGAGACCACCGGCCTGGGCATGGGACGCGACCTCGCGGGACTGCGGCAGGTGAGCCGGCGCACCGGGGTGCAGATCGTCGCGGGGACGGGCTTCTACCTCGAGGCCGCTCAGCCGGCAGCCCTCGCCGGGCTCTCCGAGGACGAGATCGCCGAGCTGGTCGTCACCGACGTCCGGGACGGCGAGGACGGGGTCCGGCCCGGCATCATCGGGGAGATCGGGGTGAGCTCGAGCTTCACCCCCGCTGAACGCCGCAGCCTCGCCGCAGCCTGCATGGCCCAGCGAGAGACCCTTCTACCCATCCAGATCCACCTTCCCGCATGGTTCCGCCTCGGCGGTGAGGTCCTGGACTTCGTCGAGGAGCGCGGGGTGGACCCGGCGCACGTCGTGCTGTGCCACATGGGACCGTCCGGGGAGGACCCGGCATACCAGCAGCACCTGATGCGTCGGGGAGCGTGGGTGCAGTACGACATGGTCGGCGCCGAGCTGTTCTACGCCGACCAGGGGGTCCAGTGCCCAGCCGACGAGGACAACGCCCGCCACCTCGCGGGCCTGGTGGAGGCGGGCTTCGCCGGGCAGATGCTGCTCTCGTCCGACATCTTCCTCAAGAGCCTCCTCCGCCGGAACGGGGGGCCGGGCTACGGACACGTCCTCCAGTACTTCCTGCCGCGCCTGCGGCGGTTCGGGATCGGCGAGGAGGTCATCGACCAGCTCGTCGTCGGCAACCCCAAGGCAGTCTTCGACAACGCCCAGGAGGGCTAGGTGCCACGTGTCCTGTTGGCCGGCGAGTCATGGATCTCGCAGGCGACGCACTTCAAGGGCTTCGACAGCTTCACGAGCGTGACGTTCCACTCCGGCGCCGACGCGTTCATCGCGGCGGCCGGACGGGAGGGGATCGACGTCGAGCAGATGTACGCCCACGACGTCCCGGCGAGGTTCCCCCGCACGGTGGAGGCGATGAGCGCCTACGACGTCATCATCCTCTCGGACATCGGCTCGAACTCCTTCCTCCTCCCGCCCGAGACGTGGCTGGAGGGCAGGCCCGCAGCGAACGCCCTGGTCAGCCTGTGCGCCTGGGTGCGGGCCGGCGGCGGCCTGATGATGGCCGGCGGCTACCTCAGCTTCCAGGGCTTCCAGGCTCGGGCCAACTTCGCCCGCAGTCCGTTGGCCGAGGTGCTGCCCGTCTCGATGCTCGACTGCGACGACCGCGTCGAGGCGCCCCAGGGCGCCCCCCCGAAGGTCCTCCTGCCGAGCCACGACGTGGGCCAGGCCTGGGCCGACGACGCGCCGGACCTGCTCGGCTACAACAGGGTGCACCCCAGGGACGGCGCGGAGGTCGTCGCCACCGTCGGTGACGACGTGCTCATCGCCACGATGACAGCCGGGCACGGGCGGTCGCTGGTCTGGACCTCCGACATCGGCCCGCACTGGTGCCCGGAGGAGTTCCTGCGCTGGGCCGGCTTCGCACCACTGGTCGGCGCGATGCTCCGCTGGCTGGTGGCCGGGAAGCCGGACCCTGATGGCTGACCCCGGCCGCCGCCAGCGGCCGGTCCCCGTCGTCCTGGACTGCGACCCGGGACACGACGACGCCATCGCGATCCTGCTGGCTGTCCGGTCGTCGGACCGCAGCGTTCAACACCTACGCCGATCCGGAGGCGCTCGAACTCGCGGCACACCCGGGGGAAGGCGGGGCGGGTCCCACCCGGTGAGGACCTCCCCGCCCACGCGCCTATGCCCAGCTGCTCGTCACCTCGATCGCGCCCGCGATGCTGCGCGACACGGGGCAGACCGTGTGGTGCGTCGACAACGCCCGCTCGGCGGTGTCGCGTTTGTCCTCCGGCACCTCGACGCCGGAGTACGTCATGTGGATACGCCGGATCACCAGGACCCCGCCGTCGAGCTCGATCTCTCCTCGCGCATGACCCACCAGACCGGCGGGCTCGATCCCCCGGGCCTTCAGGGCCCCGGCGAAGGTGCCCGTCATTCAACCGGCGGTGGCTCCAACCACGTGGTCCAACGTGGTCGCGTGCTCCGGGAACCGCCCTGGAGGGTACCCGTAGTGCTCAGCGACGGCGCCGTGCGCGCCGTACCGCACCGGCTCGGGCTCGGCGGGCAGATACGCCCGTCGGACCGGACCGCCCTCGCGCTCGATCCGCACCTCCGAGACGTAGACGACCTCACCCATGGAAGACTCCTCAGCGTCGGGACGAAGCCCAATCATCGAGGCCCGGTGAGGCGGCGTCAACGGCGGGCTCGGCCGTCGTGTCGTTGACCGGCTGTTCCCCCGCACGGTGCCCGGGCGTCGCCAGGCTCGTCGAGCGCGGGACGGCCGGCGGCGTCAGCACCCGAGGGCGTCGGGCACGTGGTCGGCCGCTCTCATGCTCGGGACGAGACGTCACTGCGGGAAGTCGGCGCGGCGGGCGACGCTCTCCCATGCCGCCCACTCCTCGAGCCGCTGGCGGTACGTCGCCGGCGCCGTGTCGGCCGCGACCTTGCCCAGCAGCAGCCGCCGCGGGGGGGTGTCACTGTCGAGCACCTGCAGCAGCGCCTCGCCCGCCCTGCGCGGATCCCCGGGCTGGGTGCGGGCGAGGGCCCCGGACATGGCCTCTCGGCGGTCGGCGAGGACCTCGTCGTATGCCGGCAGCGGCGTGGCGCGCGTCATGCTGTCGCCGTTCCAGTCGGTGCGGAAGGGGCCCGGCTCGACGATGGTGACACCGATCCCGAATGGTGCCACCTCCAGGGCCAGGGACTCCGAGAAGCCCTCGAGCGCCCACTTGCTGGCGTGGTAGATGCCGGTGTTGAGGAAGGCGCTGACCCCGCCGATGCTGGAGATCTGGAACAGGTGCCCCGACCGCTGCGCACGCATCCCGGGCAGCACGGCCTGGGTGCACCACAGCGCGCCGAAGACGTTGACCTCGAACTGGTCACGCACCTCCTGCTCGCTGGCCTCCTCGACCCCGCCGGCGAGGCCGTATCCGGCGTTGTTGACCAGCACGTCAAGGCGACCGCGGAAGTCCTGGGCCGCGGCGACGACGTCGTAGACCGCCGCCCGATCGGTGACGTCGAGCTGCAGTGCCAGCGCCCGGTCGGGGTGCTCAGCGACGAGGTCGTTGAGCTGGTCGGGCTTGCGTGCGGTGGCCACGACGAAGTCGCCGGCGTCGAGGGCGACCTCGGCGAAGGCGCGGCCAAGGCCGCGCGAGGCGCCGGTGATGAGCCAGGTACGGGGGCGGGGAGTAGTCATGTGGGGGCCAACGCATCCGGCCCGACCATGATTCCGCACGGCGCCGGGGAGGCCGCCGCGGTGCTGCTGGCCCGCGAGCTGCTGCGGGACCCTACTGGCCGCTGCGCGCGGCACAGACGCTGGACGTCGACCCCGGTACGACGACCTGGCCCCGCAGTACCATCGGGCCTCTGAGTCGCTGGCGGCGCAGCATGGTCGCTTCCGACGGCCCCGCTCAGGGGGAGCTCGCACACACGATCCGAAGGAGTGCGCATGACGGTCCTCGACAGCTTCGCCCTGACCGGCAAGGTTGCGGTGGTCACCGGCGGAAACCGCGGTCTCGGCCAGGCCTTCGCCCACGCCCTCGGTGAGGCCGGCGCCAGCATCGCCATCCTCGCCCGCGACGGCGCGAAGAGCGCCGAGGTCGTCGCGGAGCTGGCCGACGCGGGCGTCACCGCCCGGTCTTTCGAGGGGGACGTGTCGAGGCGCTCGGACGTCTCGGACGCCGCCGACCAGATCGTCTCGGCGTTCGGGCGGGTCGACATCCTCGTCAACAATGCCGGCACCTGTGTCCACCGTCCGGCGCTGGACGTGACGGAGGACGAGTGGAACCGCGTCATCGACGTCAACCTCACCGGCGTGTGGAACGGGTGCCAGGTCTTCGGCGGGTTGATGGTCCAGGCCGGCTCCGGCGTCATCGTCAACGTCGGCTCGATATCGGCGGACATCGTCAACCGGCCCCAGTGGCAGCCCGCGTACAACGCCTCCAAGGCCGGCGTCCACCACCTGACGAAGTCACTCGCGGCGGAGTGGGCCCCCTTTGGGGTGCGGGTGAACGCGCTCGCCCCGGGCTACGTCAGGACCGAGATGACGCCGGTCGACCGGCCGGAGTTCCGGAGTCGCTGGATCGACGACGCCCCGCAGCAGCGGGCCGCCAACCCGGCGGAGATCGCTCCCTCGGTGGTCTTCCTCGCCAGTCCCGCGTCCTCGTACATGACGGGGGCGGTGCTGACCATCGACGGGGGCTACACGGTCTTCTAGGCCGGTTCCGTCGACCCAGCGGACGGGTTCCGTCTCCAGCCGGCCGGGTTCCGTCGACCCGACCGGCCGCTCCATGGCCTCCCTGCCTTGCCGCCGCGACTGCCGCTACCGGCGGTTGCCCTCGGGCTCGGTGTCGTCGACGTGCGCTGCCGGTAACGGCTCATCGGAGGCGCCCGCGTCGATCTCGTCGCTGGTGAGCATCCGGGGCTGATCCAGCCCATCACCCATGGTCGGGTCCAGTCCACCGCCCAGTGGGGCGTCCAGCGCGGTGCGGTTGGGCGCCGTGTCGACGGGAACCGGGGCGACCGGTGTGCTCGCGAGCACCTCCACCTCTGCCGGCACCGGCTCCACCGGCACGGGCTCGTCGTTCTCCGGAGTGTCCGTGGACCGGGAGGCGACCACGCCGGCAACGGCCGCCGCAGCCAGCCCGAGGCCCGCGGCAACGGCCTTGCCCGAGAGGCCCGCCTTCCCGTCGTCCCCGCGGGACGCGTCCGCGTGCTCGACGCCCGGCGTGCCCACATGACCGCTCTGCGCCACGGAACCGCGCCAGGCCCCGGTGGCGTAGCCCTCGGACTCGATGAACGCCTTGAACCGGTCGAGGTCGGCCTCGGCCTGGTGCTCGACGATGTTCAGCTTGTCACCCACCTTCTCCACCACCCCCTCCGGCTCGTACTCGAGGAACAGCCGCACCGACGTCTGGCCGCCGCCCACGTCCTCGAAGCTCACCGCTCCGGCGTTGGTCGCGCCCTCGGTGGCGGCCCAGGCCACCTTCTGGTCCGGCAGCTGCTCGAGGATCTTCGCCTCCCACTGGCGGCGTACCCCCGCGATCTCGGCCACCCACTCGAGCCGGTCGTCGCTGAGCTGGGTGACGCGCTGCACGCCTCCCATGAACTGCGGGAAGTCCTCGAACTGCGTCCACTGGTTGTATGCCGTGCTGACGGGCACGTTCACCATGATGGACTTCTCGACCCTCGTGGTCATGATCTCTCCTCGCACTCGAACCTCGGTTCGACAGGCGTATGGGTCCGCTCCTGCCGCCGTTGAGCCTTGCCCCCGGCCGGTCCTGCCGAAACCCTGCAGCACCGTTGTCGTCGCCCCGGGTGGTGGGCCGGTCGGCCGGGTGGACCAGCCGGCATACGCGGTGCCCCTCAGCACCGGCTGGCTGTTTCGGGGTCGCAGCGCCGGGGTAGGTCATTTCCCATGGCACTCAAGCGTTCGCCGGCGGCCCGGTTGTTGAAGATCTACCTCCAGGACCACTATGCCGGGGCGACCGCCGGCGTGGCGCTGTTCCGGCGGGCGGCCACGTCGCGCCGGGGGGACGGTGCCGGGTCAGAGATCGCGAGGCTGGCGACGGAGATCGCCGAGGACCGGCAGGCCCTGCGCGAGATGATGCGCAGCGTGCGGGTGCGGCCGGCCGTCGGCAAGGCGGCCCTGGCGTGGGCAGCGGAGCGGGCCGGTCGGCTCAAGCCGAATGGCCGGCTGGCCCGGCGTTCGCCACTGTCGGACGTCGTCGAGCTGGAGGGTCTGCTGCTCGCGGTCAACGGCAAGATCAACGGCTGGCAGAGTCTGCGCGAGGTGGCCGAGGGCGATGGCCGACTCGAGGGGTCCGCGCTCCAGACCCTCCTGCGCCGGGCGGA